>JAFBAP010000129.1 GCA_019247695.1 Verrucomicrobiota bacterium
ATCCTGGACAAGAACGCGCGCATTGGGGCGGGGGTGAGCCTGAGCCCGGCGGGCAAGCCGGCCAACCTGGACGGGCCGGAGGGCCGCTGGTACATCCGCGACGGGGTGGTCGTGGTGCCCAAAGGCGCCATCATCCCCGACGGCACCACCATCTAGCGGTGCCAGGAGACAAAAGGTCGCTTTACAGAGCGCGGCTGACGAACCCCGGCCGCGCCCTGTTGCTTTAGCGGCTAGCGCCCTCGCAGGTTGCCGGCTGCAGCCGGCTCCGCCTCCTAACCGTAGGCCGGGGGCAAAGGATCGGAAGGCGGCGACGATAAAAGCCAGTTCTCAGCTGCATTCCGCTTTCCGCGGTCAAAAAAGCGGACCTCGGCGCCGGGAAACAGACCGTGAAAAGTTGCCTGCAACGCGCTGCCCGGGTCAGCCTCGGCCACTACCGCAACCCGTTTGGGCAACGGGCGGGCCGGCAACGCGGTTTCGGGCGCCTGCCACGCCGCGTCCGTCGATGCGCCTTCGAAGTCACGCGCGGCTTCGACCAGCACGCGCCGGCAGGTATCCAAACGCAGCGCCACGCGCTCGTAATCCTCAGCCGACAGAGACTCTGAAACACGCACAACGGCAATGCCGCTGACATCCAGGTGAAGCGTTAGCACCTTAAAAATTCGCGCCGGTTAACGGGCTAAGCAAGCCAAAAGGCGCGGGCCGCCCGAAAGCAGACGCCCCGGATTTGTCATCGGCACGGGCGGAAAGGATGAATCTGCTGCCAAGCCGTTCACCCTTTGACCCTAAGCGGCAACCGCGGTCGGGCCGCCGGCGGTGGGCGTCGGAGGAAGTTCCGGGCCGGTGCCGGTGATAAAGTCGAACTGGGACGTCTGCGCCAGTACCCTTGCATCCAGGCTGAGGTGCTGCTCCAGCAAGGGAGTGTCCTGGGCCCAGATCCGAAAGTGCAGCGTCACCGGTAACGGCGTTTGCGGGCTGATCGGGATGACCATGACCAGCCGGTTCTCTTCCGGCAGGAGGGGACGGCAGGCCCGAAGCGTCCGAGGACTTGGCTGGGCTCGACCCCCTGCCCGCCACTGGCTTTCGTCGTGGCGCAAGCTCAAGCAGCGCGTCGCCGAGTGGTTAAGTTCGACGCGCAAGTCTTTGGCCGGGCGCCCGCCGCCATTGTAAACCGAGGCATACAGGTAGTAGGTCAACCCGGAGTTCGGGGCCGCTGGGCTGACGCGCAGGCGTCCCCATAACTGGACGGTTTCCGTCACTGGAATCGTCACGCCCCAGGATTGCACCTGTTCGAGAGCCATGCGTCCGCCCGGACCCTTCAGCTTGGCGAGCAAATCGTTTCCATCAACGACCTCGACCTCGATCGGTTGCTGCTTCCGCCAGTCGTTAAACCAACGGAGGTCCTCGGCCGCCATGCGCGCAGGCAGGCAGAGCGTCCAACGGGAGACCGCCTGGTCATCACGCAAAGCCCGCTGCAAGGCTTCGCGAACTTGCCGGCGCTGGTAACTTTCCCAGCGCCCTACAAAGTACTTCGCTTGGTAAACCGCTACTCGCTTCGACGATCCGGTTGAGGGCTCAAGAACCTGAATACGGCCTTCCTTGCTGAAGCTGTGCAATACCCCAGTGCCAAATTGACCCCGAAGAATGCTTTCAACAAGCGCGTTGAACGCTTGCCTAGGCTCCGGGACGAAAAATTCGAGCTGTTCAAATGGGTTTAAAATCATAGGGGTAAAGGTCACGCCGTCGGCACGCCGGATTTACAAAGCGCTGCGAACTGAAGGTTGTAGAACGCCAAGGTACCAAAGCTTATGAGATGCCAACGTACCGGGGCATCACCCATTCGGGTGAGATAACGCCTGTTTAGAATTCATGTGCACGTCTCAGAGCGGGACCAGATACGCTGCCTGCCTCCTCTCCGCAACCTGATTTCAGCTCAATAAACCCGGGTCGCCCCCCTCTCCGGCGACCGCGAAAAATTCAGCTGATTCGCGACCACGTGCCCCAACGAGGTAATCGATTGTCCCAAAAGCGGGATCCGGTTTCTCGCTTTCGGTACGCCGGACGCCTTTAGCTTGAGCGGGCCGGGCACCGGAACCGCGAAAAAACGATTAATTCGTCGTCGACGTGGGGCACGTTCCAGGAGAGGATCTTTCTGTAAGTTCCTTAATTCGAGGAGCTTTTGTTAATTCATCCATTTAGGCCCCCGGTCATTCTCAGGCCGGACTCCGACCCCGGCCGTCGGTGTGGCACCCGGGATGCTTAAAAGAACGGCGCGGGGTCAAAATAAAAATGCTTTCTCAGCGAAAATCGGCTGCACGTACCGGAACGACTTCCGTGCCGGGCGGCAAATCATTCGCGGAAACCGGCGCCCCTGCACCGCAGTAAATCGATTGAAATCTAGATTATGGCAGGAGACGCTTTTTCCAAGGTCGAGCGACCCACGATATGCATTCGCCAGGTGAGTGCGGTGGTGTTCGATTTTGAGGACCTTTTTCGGTGGAGTGACGAGGCTGTGCTGCAACGGTTCCGGCTCACTCAGAGGATAAGCCCGAACATGGTGCCTCAGGATTTGCGGGCCGACGCATGCCAGATTACGCGCGACCTTAACGCCATTACCCTGCGATTCTTCCGGAAAACAACCCCGGACGCCCTGGGCACCCCGGGGACGGAAATCTTTCAATTTACCTTCGAGTCACCGGTACATTCGGTTGAGGTCTGAAGCACGGGCGAACGTCATCTGTTGAAAATTGTGTTTGGCTGGCGTGGCACGGCAGGCTTACATGGCAGTCGGCCGCCGCCGGTGCAGCCCCGGCGTCTCATCGAAGTGGGGGGTAATTGACGGCGCGCCGGCCGGCAAAACACTACCCTTAACGAGACATTCGATGGCTTGTAACCCAGAGGTCCTGAAAGGTGTGCCCTTGTTTGCTCTGCTGGATAACGAGGAACTTGCCATCCTTGCCGGGCAGATCGCCATCAACAAGTTCGCAGGGCGCCAGCGCATCTACAAGCTGGGTGATCCATCCGCGAGTGCTTACGTCGTGGTTTCCGGGGCAGTCCGGGTGAGCACCGTGGATGAGGACGGGCAGGAAGTCGTGGTTGATCAACCCGGTTCGGGTGAGTTTTTCGGGTTTGCCTCAATGATCGACCAAACGCCTCACCAGACCGGCGCCGTCGCCCTGGAAGAGACCGTCTGCGTTGAGGTTGACCGTCACGATCTTACCGTGCTGTTTCAACGTAAGCCGATGGCGGGCATTGACCTGTTGACGGCGCTCGGACGCCAGTTTCACGCCGCCCAGCAACTCGTTCGCAACCGTTCCACGCGCAACCCGAACGCCGTTATTGAGGAGCAATCCACCCTTGGAGATAACGTCGCGGATGCGGTCGCGCGCTTCGGCGGATCCTGGTCCTTCATCATTTCGTTTGCGGTGTTTCTCGTGGTGTACGTGGGAATCAACATCGCTATCGGCAAGGCGGCGTGGGACCCATACCCTTTTATTCTTCCGAACCTCTTTCTTTCCATGCTGGCCGCCATTCAGGCGCCGGTCATCATGATGAGTCAGAACCGGCAGGATGCGAAAGACCGCTTGCGTGGGGAGTTGGATTATGACGTCAACCGTCGCGCGGCTTCTGACATCCACGGCTTGGCGCGCAAGCTCAATCTGCTCCACGAAAAGGTTGGTGACCTGGAAGATCTGATCCGTGAGAATCCGGTCCCCGGACACCCCGATGGGCCGGGGCCGGACTCCGGCGCGGAACTTGCCTGAGAATGCGCTTATTCACAGACCGGTGAGCGCTTTCCGGTAACGCATCGCGGGAGCCTGGATTCCGCCATAGGGGAAGGTTTTCGGCCTGCCGGTTTCCAGGCAGTATGACCGCCGCTCGTAAAAGCGCCGGGCGCGCTGGTTTTGCTGGTGGACCCAAAGCACGGCGGTTCGTGCACCGCGCTCGCGCATGCGGCCTTCTGCGATCTCGCAGAGAATCCGGCCGACTCCGCGGCCCCAGTACCGCGGTAACAGATACAGCCCGTAAAGTTCCTGCATCAGGGCAGGATCGAGATCATCGTCCCGGGGCGGACCCAGGATGGCCCATCCCACAAGAACGTCGTCAACGAGTGCGACCCAGGTTTCGGTAGGGCCACTCGATAGGATGCGTTCCCATTCGGCCCGCTCGGCTTCCACCGAAAGGCTCGCCAGCACCGATTCCGGCAGTAAACGCGGGTACGCGGTTCGCCAGGTTTCCACGTGCACTGCCGCGATTCGCGGTGCATCGCCCCGGTCCGCCCGTCTGATGGTCACGATGGAAGACCACGCTACCGTTTGTCTCTCCGCTTTCGTCGGCATCACCGAGCCCTTGCCGTCCGCAAGGTGGGTAGGGGACCAATAAGATCCGTTCCCTGCACCCGGGGACCTGCGTCTGCGCCCAGGCTCCCTTTCGAGTACGGCTGACGTCAATTCCTCCTGGGCCGGATCTCGATCCGGCCATCGCGCACGCGGGTTTCGTAGCAGGGTTGGGCATACACCGCCGGGCCGTCGATGACACGGCCGTTCTCCAACGCGAATTGGGAGCCGTGCCAGGGACAAACCACGCTGTCGCCTTCCAGTTTGCCTTCGGCCAAGGGGCCCCCCAGGTGCGCGCACTTCTCGCCGAGCGCAAAAATCCGCCCGTTGCGTCTCACCAGGAGAACGCTTATGCCGCGCACCTGCACACGCCGGAGTTCGGCTTCCGGCAGATCGCCTTCAGCGATGACCGGTGACCATTCGTCCGGTGCATCCCGCTGCGCATGGTCCACGCCGATGCGCTCATCGTAGCTCAAATGCCCCCCAAGGTAGGTGCCGGCGAGAACGAACAGAAACCCCGTCATTCCACTGGCGATTCCCGCTTGGCGGTTGCCGCTTCGGCGCTGCAGCCACGAAGCGGCATAGCAGAGGGCCGCGCTCGCGTTGAACAATGCGTGCAGAACGCCCACGCGGCGCGCCGGCCGGTCCGTCTTGCTCCAGTCGCACAAGCCGCTCGTAGCCGCCCCCAGTGCCCCGACCAGACCGATACCGACGGCGGCATCAGCCCCGGGGGCGTACACCTGAGTTCCACTCGCCAGTTCAACTGCGTCGAGGACCGCAGCCGTGCTCCATGCGCCCACCGGCACGTCGGTGATCGCGGCGTGAACCGGGTGGCCAAGCCAATTGCCGTGCAGGAAATTGCGCACGGGACGGCCCCCACGGTTGACCGTCGCCGCCGCGAGCGCACTGAGCGCCTTCTCGGCGGGTTCGAGCCATGGCTGCCGGTCGATGAAGTCCGAAACGAGGGATGGTCTCATGGGGTCTCTCCCGTCACGCAGGCAGAAGCCGCGATTTATCCGTTTACGTTAGGGAAACGCAGGCCAGGATACCGGCGGCTGTAAGTCGTTTGCGCTTTGTCCCGAATTGCAGGATCGGCGCACGGAGCCGTCGCGGGTCTCCAACCCCCGTTCGGCCCCGCGCTCCGGGCATCGCTTCGTACCGACCGCCGGGCCCGGCCGGCGCCTACTTGACCGGCGTGACCGTCACGTCCCTGACGGTGCCCGATTTCGTAACCGACGCGGTAAAGGAGAACGCATCGCCGTTGTCATTGTTGATGATCACGCTTGATCGACCCTTGATTTCCACTTCGTCCGGTGAAACCCAGCGGGCACTGGTGAACGTCGGTGGCACGATCCGGCCCACCTTGTTCAGCGAAGCGTCGAATGCCTTCGCAAGTTTGGGTTTGAAGGTCGAATCCAGGTTCTCCTCAAAAAGCCGGTGCACGGTCTTGCCGGATCTGAGCTCGATGAGGTCTCGGCGCCCCGACTTATCGACCACCAGCACGCTGGATTGGTCCGGTGATACGAACTTGATCGGCTCCGCGGCGATGAGCCCGGAGGCAGTAACCAGAAGAAAGGGAAGAATGAGGAACGGTTTCATGAGTTGCAAGGGTTGCGCTTGTTTTCGACGCGAAACCTCGGGGTGGCAAGAGGAAAACCTGGCTTGTCGGCATGCATCATTCCAGGCCCGCGGTCCCTACTCGGAAGTGATGCTGGCTGCGGCGTCGTTCAAAGCCGCCTCCGGTGAAGTCCGGCCTTGAGTCGCCAATTGCAGCGCCGTGGTCAGCGCGGTGAAAAACCGGCCCATTCGCGGCACGTTCGGCATTAACTCACCGTGGTCGACGCATGCTTTGAGTTCACGCACGCGGGCATCAGTCCGGGCCAGGGTCTCGTAAGCCTGCGTCAGCGCCGGCACCCCCACCGCCTTCGCGCGATTCATCGCCGCGATTCCTTCCGGAGTTACGACGTACCGTTCCAGAAACGCCTGGGCCAGATCCTGGTTTGGGCTGGAACAGTTGAAAAAGGCGGCCGTGACCCCCACAAAAGGACGTCCCGGGTGGCCATCCATCCCAAGCAACGGGGCCACTCCAAAATCAATATTTTTCGCGATCAGATTTGCCCAGGACCACGGGCCGGAGAACATCATCGCCAGCTTGCCCTGGCCCATAAGTTCCTCGGTATAACTGTACACGACGCTTGGTGGAAGGATGCCGGCCCGGATGAGCGCGTTAATCTGGGAAACCGCCGCAACTGCGCCGGGAGTATTCACGCCCGTTTTCGTGACCTCATATTCCGTAGCGTGCTTTTGGAAGACGTACGCGCCCGCACTCGCCAGTAGCCCCCAGGAATAATAAGCGCTCGTGTACTCCCATAAGATCGGCTGAACCCCGGGATATTGCTGGCGGAGACGCTGGGCCAGGGCCGGAATTTGTGCCAGTTGGGTGGGCGGGTCCGCATTCACGAACTTGCGGTTGTAGATCAGGCTAACCGTCTCGAGCGCAATCGGATAACCCCAGAGCTTCTGCCCATGCGATACCGCCTGCCAGGCCTGGGGAAAAAAATTCCTTGTGAACTCCGCAGCCGGCGTAACCGCCGCGATCAGCCCGCTGTCCGCCCATTCGGCGACTTTGTCGTGCGCCCAGATCACGATGTCAGGTCCTTTCCCCGCCTGCGCGGCAATCGGGAAGGAATCGGTGAGTTTTTCCGGGGTCTCGACGGTGACTGTGATGCCCAGGTCACGATCAAACTTGTCACCAAGCGCCTGAACCGCCCGGCCCCGTTCATTGTCCATCCAGACCAGGAGCTCGCCGTTCTTCCACGCCCAGGCGTTTTGCGCTCCCAGGAATGGTAACACCGCGGCAAGTAACCGCGCCAAACATCGAAATCCGGGGAGAACGGAAACGCGCTGCCTCTTAAGCCTGCCGCCACAACGGCCGGTGCAAACGCCCGCTGAAACAAAAGGGTTCATGTGTTGCTGCTCACCCATTCAGTATGCACGGTTTGGCCGTCCGCTGCACGGGTTACTGCGCCGTCTGCAGGTGTGCCGCTCAAACGACGGTACGCAGCCGGAAGGCAGCTTTGCCGAATGAGCGAAAAAAACGCGGTTTAACGCCCTCACAACAATTGCGGACGAATTTGATTGACTGCTGTTGAGAGTCATTCTCAATTGTCGCGTAACGAGTTCTCACCAATGAACAGCGCCTCTTGTTCCGCGTCCCTGGTGCCGCCAGCCGTTAAACCGCTGCAGTTGTCCGTCACGTTTCGCTGGCTGCTGGGCCTTTCTGCCCTCGCGGTGATTTCAATCCTGATCTGGCAAGGCGCCACGGCGCAGGGCGCTCCGGACCCGGTGGCGAATGGCCGTGACCCGGCGGCGGCCATGCTCGACATCGCGGTATTGGTGTTTCGGGAAGGGTTAGAGTGCATCCTGGTTCTGGCCGCCATCACCGCCAACATGATCGGCGAGAACCGGGTCCATACACGTCCGGTGGCCGCAGGCGCCGGAATCGGCTTTCTCGCGACGATTGCAACTTGGTTTATCGCGGTCGGTATTCTGCAGGATCTGACGGAGAACGTTTCCGCACTTAACCTGCAGGCTGCCACCGGGTTGCTGGCCGTCCTTGTGCTCCTGGTGGTAATGAACTGGTTTTTTCACAAATTCTACTGGGGCGGATGGATCACCCTTCATAACCGGAAAAAGAAAGAGCTCCTCGGGCACGTTGACGACGCGCTGCTGAGCCGGAACCGTCTGTTGCTTGGATTGGCCCTGCTCGGGTTCTCATCTTTCTACAGGGAAGGATTCGAAGTGGTGCTCTTTCTCCAAAGCTACCGGTTGCGGTTAGGGAACGAACTGGTCATGGCCGGCTCCGCCGTCGGCCTTCTGCTCTCCGGAACGGTCGCAGTCCTGACCTTCGTCGCGCACCGGCGGCTGCCGTACCGGAAGATGCTGGTCCTTACCGGCATTATGCTGGGAGGCGTGTTGATCGTGATGGTCGGCGAACAAGTCCAGGAAATGCAGTTGGCCCACTGGATCTCCACGACCGAGATCAAACCGTTGACGGACATGCTGCCTGCCTGGTGCGGCACCTGGTTTTCCGTGTACCCGACCGTGGAAACCATAACCGGCCAGCTTCTTGCGGCTGGTTTGGTTATCGGATCGTACTTCGTTGCGCGCAGCCACAAACGGCCCGTCGGCGCTGTGGCCGCTACGGCCTAATTGCGCCGCCTTGCACGCCTTTCGATTGAGCTCCTGCGGTGGGGAGTAGAGTAGATCGGCTCCCCAGAGCAAGAAGTCCCACCCCTGACATTGCCGCCCCGGCCGTCAGGTTCTCCGAAGCACCGGCACCAACCTCCTTATCGTTTAGTCCGCGGACCGCTCATGCCGAGCACCGGGTGGGGAATGTACGGTTCCTCGAGCGCATTCACTTCTTCATGGCTAAGATGCAGGCTCAGCGCCTTGACGGCATCCTCAAGGTGGTGCGTCTTGGTCGCCCCGATGATCGGGGAGGTGATGCCCGGTTTCCGGAGCATCCAGGCCAAAGCCACCTGAGCGTTGCTCGCCCCGCGCTTTTTGGCGATCTCGGTGACTCGATCGACGATGGCAAAATCCGCCTCCTGATCGTACATCTGCCGGCCGAAATCGTCCGTTTTTGCCCGGGTCGTGATCGCTTCCGACCGCTGCCGGTTTCCCGCCAGGAAACCGCGCGCGAGGGGACTCCACGGGATGAGCCCGACCTTTTCTTCCAGACATAACGGGATCATCTCCCGTTCCTCTTCCCGGTAAACGAGATTGTAATGGTTCTGCATCGAGATGAACCGGGCAAGGCCATGCCGGTCCGCCAGGTAGAGGAATTTTGCGAACTCCCACGCGTACATGCTGGACGCGCCGATATAAAGCGCTTTGCCGTCCTTGATAACCTGCGTCAGCGCTTCCAGCGTCTCCTCCATCGGCGTGCTCGCGTCGTAGCGGTGGATCTGATAAAGATCCACGTAGTCGAACCCGAGCCGACGGAGGCTCGCATCGATTGAATGCTTGATGTGCTTTTTGGAGGTGCCACGCTCGTTCGGGGATTCGCCCATCGGGTTGTAAACCTTCGTGGCAACAACGACCTCCTCCCGTTTTATCCCCAACTTCTTTAATGCACGCCCGGTGACCTCTTCGCTGGCACCGGCCGAGTACATATCCGCCGTATCGAAGAAATTTATTCCGCTTTCCCAGGCTTGCCTGTAAAACGGCAACGCGTCCTCCTCGTCCAGTACCCAGTCGCGCCATTTGCTGGTTCCATAGCTCATGCAACCAAGGCAGAGACGGGAAACTTTAATTCCGCTGTTCCCAAGGGTCACGTAATCCATACCGGTCCAATGCCACGGATCGGCGACACGCACAAACCGGGAAACCGGCCGGGTGACGGCCGGAGTTCGGAGTTCGGAGTTCGGAGTTCGGAGTTCGGAGTTCGGAGTTCGGAGTTCGGAGTTCGGAGTTCGGAGTTCGGAGTTCGGAGTGGCATCATGGGCACCGCCTGCCAGTGTCAAGTCCAGTGTTTGGAATTTTTTGTGCGTTCTCTGCGTGTTCTGCGGATTATTCTGTCTTCCCACCGTGTGAACGTGACCCTCGCGGGAGATCGGACCCGGTTCGACGACGCCTCCGAGCTCCGAACCCCGAACTCCGAACTCCGAACTCCAAACTCTTTCCCCCTCTTCCCGCCGTGGTCGCCGTGGCCCGCCGTGTTCGCCGTGTGAACTCTTACGTTGTGCCCGCCATTCCCCGCTGCGGCCGCCGTGTGACCGACCTCCGAACTCCGAACGCCCTCTACGCGGCGCGTGCCACCAGGACGGGGCCGGCTACGGCCAGGCCGAAGGCCAGGACCCAGAGCGCCGGGGCATAGCGCGGGAAGCTGTAAGCGAGTCCGCAGATCGCACCGAAAAACAGGC
>JAFBAP010000130.1 GCA_019247695.1 Verrucomicrobiota bacterium
TGTGGCGGCGCGCCGATTAGCATCATTCGGCAATACATCGAACAGCAACAGACGCCCGATTAAGCACGAACCCGGAAACGCCGTTTCAGGAGCGGCGCTATCCTTCCCCGCCATCAATGGCGGGGCTTGCCGCGCGTTCTGGTCAAAAGCTCAAGAGGAAGCCTTACGCCTCGCCCGATAAAGCGCGGATCACCAGTGATTCGCCCGGACCGGTCCACGGCTCCGCAAGGGCGGCAGGGCTTTAAAGATCATTGCAGGGACCCGTGGTCTGAAACAGGCGGAGCCATGAGCGGTTGACGAGGTAGGTCAGTTTCAACGGAACGAATTCCACTTCGGGTACCAGGGGCCGTTTACTGCTTTTAACAATGCTCCATGAAAGTGCGGTGACGGATGCGTAGGTAATGGTGTCCATGGTCTTTTGTGACGTGCCTTCAGGGATTGGTTTCAACCATACGACGGACGGGACGCCGGTATCTGGACCGTGACCTCAAATCTTTTCCGTTCGCGGCAGGTCACGCACGCAACGTTGGGCTTCGGACGGTCGGGATGGCGGCGGGTTGCGCTGTGCATGGAAAAACCATCGGCCCATCTGCTGCCGAACCGTTGACATGAGAAAAACTGTAGCTGCCGCGTTAGGCGTAGCCATAACCCTTTGCAGCCAACCCGCTCCCGCCGCGGATGATCCGAACTCCCTTCCCGAGCGCCTTAAAGAAGCTGCACGCGAGGCAGGTGATGCCCTGCGCCGGGGCGCCAATGCGGTCGCAGAAGGGGCGACCCAGGCCTGGGACAAGAGCCAGGCATACCTGTCCGACGACCCCGCCACGTATCGGGCAGGCGCGGCCAACACCCTCCAGGAACTCGGCGGTGAAGTCGCCCAACTCCGGCAGCAGTCGGCCGCGGTGGCTCCGGACCGCGCGTATCTGCAAACGCTGCTGGCCGCCCTCGAGCAAATGCGCCAGTACGCCGTCCAGCAACTGGCGGCGCTAAGCCCGGAGGCCATCCATGCAGGTCGTGAAGGCAGTCGCCGGAGCTTGGACAATACGATGCACTACCTCGAAAGCCACGTCGACCTGGCGCGCTCTGAGTTGCGGGACCTTGTCGGGACACCCACGCGCCGGTGAGTGGCGGGTGGCGGGTGCGGAGCCGGTGGCCGGGGGTGATCTCCGGGTAACAAAAACCGCCCGGGACGTGACGGAGCCGGTGTATACTTGGGATAAGCCGGTACGTATTCTCGTTTTCCGCTTTCGGATCATCCCCGGAACCCAGCGCTCGACGTGTGTCCGGAAGGATTCGGCTTCGGCCAGGAGTTCTGCCGCCTCGGTTTCATACCATTTCGATGGCCATCGAGGTAAATTTTTGTCGTCCTTCCCAGGTACCCTGCCAGGGTTAAACCTATTAAACCGTATAAACGGCCTAGGCCCGACGGGCCGGCAGAACATAGCCCGGGGTTTACCCTGGGAAGGCGTTTCCCTCCCCCGACCGGGCCCTGAAGGGGCGGCAGAAGGTGTTGCCGGTGGGTTCTGCCGCCTTTTCAGGGCTCGATCGTGATTTTACGGTTACCCAGGGTAAACCCTGGGCTAAGTTCCCTTGGCCCTTCAGGCCATCAAACCGTCTGCCGGCCCGCCGGGCCTAAAACCGATTCAACCATCTACCGAGCATCCTCCGGCGCCGGCAATCTGGAGTAGTGGTGCGCCAGACGAGCCTGTTACCGGCGCAGCATCATTCGGGTGCGAGCCAGGCAAAGGCCGGATTGACCGAAGCAATCCAGCGCTCGACGTATGTTCGGAACGATTCGGCTTCGGCCAGAAGTTCTGCCGCCTCGGTCTCAGTCGCGACAAACGCAGCATCGTAGTCAATGACGTTGCGCTTACGCCGGCTCGCCTCGAAATAATCCAGGAAACGGTCCGAGCCGGGGCCGAGCGCCAGACGGGCGGCCTCAAAATGCAATCGATGATGACCGGGAACCGCGGCGACCCGGTACCCTGAACAGGCGATGGCCATTTTAGCGATCTGGAGAGCCGCATTGTAGGCGGTGGCGAAGCGCCGGTCGGCGGATAAGGCCGGCAGGGCGGCATCCGCCAGATCCCGGTCGATCAGCGCGCGCAGGCCATCCAGT
Source organism: Verrucomicrobiota bacterium (assembly GCA_019247695.1). Taxonomy (NCBI): domain Bacteria; kingdom Pseudomonadati; phylum Verrucomicrobiota; species Verrucomicrobiota bacterium. The sequence goes on from JAFBAP010000130.1 coordinate 2,117, forward strand.
TCCTGCTTGCCGGTCGTGTGCGGGTGGACCCTACGTTGCGCCAGCAACTGTCGCCAACTCATGTGCAGAACCTTTCAGCATCACCCGTTCACCTTTCAGGAGGGAGGTTAGAAAATGGTCCCCGTGGCGAACTTTCCGGTAAAATTCGTCTTCGGAATAGCGCGTGACGTTAATCTCACGGCCGAATCGCCGTTCCAAGCGCTTGAGCACGGGGACTAACTCCGCAGTGGTGACCGAGCCGACCACCATCACGTCGACGTCGCTGTGCGCTCCTTCCCCACCCCGGGCCACCGATCCGTAAAGGAAGGCCCAGGTGATGCCGTGGTCAAAAGCTTTCAGCTCACCCTGCAGGGCCGGAACCAGCCCCGCGGTCTTGGCGAACAAGCTTTCCAAGTCAGCAAACGCGGGTGAGGCCGTATTGGCTCTATAATAAATCCGGCGTCCATCCTGCCTGCGCTCCAGGAGGCCGCTGCGGGTAAGGGATTCAAGTTCCCGCTGCAAGCTGGAAGGCGAGGTATCCAGGTGGGCCGCCAGTTCGGTCAGGTACCACCATTTATCGGGCTGAAGCAGGGTGGCTGCGAGGATGCGCCGGCGGCCGGCGGGAAAAAGCGCATTGAGAAGCGGGGAGGTACGCATTTTGCGTAGATTGTTACGCATTTATCGTAGATCGTCAATTCCCGCTTCAGGCCGGCGCCGTGCGGGGCCGGTCCTGCCGGCGCGAAACGGCTGCGTCCGCCGGGAGGGTTGCGTCCTCCCCCTGCGCCACCCCGGTCAGGACGACTCATAGCCTCCCGGCATTCACGGGGACGACCCGTGTAAAGAATTTGTCACAGAGATAAATCTTGTCTTTGCTCGCGGCAGCGGCTGAAAGTCGGGCTCAGCCTTAACCAATGCGCGATTCCGTCCCGCTGCAGATGCACCGGCGATGCCGGGGCGTTAGGGCCGGACTCCAGGGACGCGCTTCAACCGAACAACGAGAGAGTGAAGATAACATTATCCACCCGAAAGGGCCTTGCCGTGGCTGGGTTCCTAACCGCGTTGGCGGTCAGCCCCACGTTTGCGACCGATCAAGCCCTGCTTGATGCTTTGGTCCGCAAAGGCGTGTTAACCGACAAAGAAGCCCAGCAAATCGAGGCGGAGGTTTCCAAGGAACCTGCGACGCCTGCTCCTGACCTCGGGAGCAAGATCAAGCTGGGCGATTGGGTCAAGGAGCTCAAGATCTACGGCGACATCCGGCTACGTGGCCAGTACGATGTCGAGCAGCCGCAGATTCCCTCCGCCCCGCGCCAGACTGACTATCCCAACGAGTTCCAACGCTGGCGCTGGCGTTTCCGCCTGCGGCTCAACGCCGACGTGCAACTCGCCGGCGGCTGGTTTGCCGGGTTCGGCCTGCAGACGAATAATGCGTCCGATTCAGCCAATCAGACCTTTACCCAAGGATTCGACAACTACAACATCTACATCAACAAAGCCTTCATCGGTTACAGCCCGGTTGACGGCATCACGGCGATCGCCGGCAAGCAGGCCAACCCCTTCTACACCACCGACCTGTTCTGGGACCCGGACATTTTCCCGCAAGGGCTGGTCGAGCGGATAGACTTCCACAAGCTCTTTAACCTGAGTTTCGGTGAGCCGGATTACAGTAAGGAGGGCAAAGCCCCGGTGGCTCCGCCGCCTGAGGGACCCCGGAACGCGCTTGAGTTGTCGCTGATTGCCGGGCAGTTCATCTTCTACGACAATAACGAGTTCAACGAGGTTACGGCGGCAACCGGCAACATCAAAAACGACGCGTACGAGTTCGAGACTCAGTTGCTGACGCGGCTGAAACTGGGCAACGGCTTCAGCGTCACGCTGGCGCCCGCCGTGTTCATCACGAATGACGCCGAAGTCGGTTCGGCCGGCAACCCGGCCATCGCGCTCAACAACACCCTGGCGTTCAACGGCACCCAGCGCGACGAACTCATCCTGCTGGCGCCTGGTGATATCAGCTTCAAGATCGGCAAGCTGCCGGTAAAGCTGTACTGGGACTTTGCCTATAACACGAACGGCAACGACCGCTGGAACAGCGTGTACGGGCCGCTGTTCAGCGCCGTGACGTACAACGCCGCGCGTACCGCCGTGACCGGTTTCCCGGCAGCCAACCGGTGGAGTCCTTCGTTCTCGGATAACCTCGCATGGCTGATCGGGATCCAGTTCGGCCAGAACAAGAAGCAAGGTGACTGGTCGATCTTCGGCAACTTCCGCCAGATCGGTCTGACGTCGATCGATCCGAACATCAACGACTCGGATTTCGCGCTAAGCAACCTGAACATGCAAGGGTTCAAGTTCGGCCTGGCGTATAACCTGACGGACTACGCGGTGTTTGCCGTGACCGGCTACATCACCTGGAACCTGACGGAGAACCTCTACGGCGGGGCGGCGAACACCCCGAGCAACCTGCGGGCCGGCATCGCCCAGGACACCACGGCTGACACCGTACAGGTCGACCTGAACGTGCAGTTCTGACCGGAACAGGCCTTCGTGACCTGGAGGAGGCAGCAGGCGATTGCGGGCGCGCGACCCAAGGTACAGGCGTGACGCCTTAGGAGGGCTGGGCCGGGGGGGGAAACGCCTTCCCCGGGGTAGACCCCGGGGCTAAGGTCCCCCGGCCCTGTGGGCCTGGGCCGTTTATACGGTCTAATAGGTGTAAAGCTGACAGGGCACCTGAGAAGGAAGACAAAAATTTTGCCGCCATAGCCGTCGAGATGGTATAAGTGGCGAGTGACCGGGTAAACTGCTACGATCGCCCCTGGAGAGGAACGCGGTAAAAATGTCTGTTTATACCCGCATGGTTCGATGGCGGTGGGCTCGGGCCGGCGGGCCATTCAAAGCCGGCCTGCTCGCTCTCGCCCTGTTTCTTCCGGCTTGCACGGGGCATCCCGATCGCGACCGGCAAGCTAACCGGGGCGACAACTCAGCACCCGCAATGGGTCCCTACACGTACAATCCCACCGCTCGGAATTACGAACGGCCATGGCCATTCGGCCCGCTCGATGGACATTAAAACGGATGTTGGATAGTTAGCGGATCTCCGATTCCGCGGGATTCCGATCACTTCTATCGCAGCTCAGCCCGGAGGTCGAGGTCCTCGTCGTATGCGAGGCTCAGGAGCACGGTTTTCCCGGCGTGACCTTCCAGTTTGCAATCCGCTGCAAGGCTGCGGGCAACCATGACGGAACGCTCTCCGGGCTCGTCATGGTAAATCCAGACGTCGACGGCTTTGATTTCATGAGGACCGGCGGATAACGGCGGGCAAAGCAGGCCGGTGCTTGGCGGTTGAGTGGAGAGGTAGCCGACGGCGTGGCCATCCACGACAAGGATCATCTCAGCCCGATTGATGTAGCCCGGTGCGAGTTGCACGCGGGCGACCGGTCGCTCCGCCGCCGCAAGTTCACATCGGCGCCGGTAAAGGATCAGCCTGGCGGGCCAGTCCCGCAGCGGTAGATCCCCGCTTTCCGCCACCCGTAATGCCCGGTCCAGGTTGGACCCGTAAAGGGGATCAAACATCTCGGGCCGTCGCAAAAAATGCGCTACCGCGGCGGAGAGCACTTGCCGGCCGCCGCGAGTGCCCTTGAGCTGCGTTGCCGCCCAACGATCGGCGGCCCCCTCATCGCGGGTGCAAAGTGCTAAGTGGCCGTATTCATGCACCAGGAAAAATCGGGACGCGCTCGGGTTGGCTGCCTCGATGGCCCGGGCTCGCTCCGGACACAAAAAGATGGCCCCGCGCGGGTAGACGAAATTAGGCTGGATCGCTACACCGATGCCGTGCCGGGTGTGGGCACAATCCCAACGGACGCGAACCCCGCTCAGTTCCGGCGGCGGCGACCAGGCGGCTTCGGGAGGGTGGAAAGGGCCTGCGACACCCTGGGCAGCCGCGCAAGCCACCAGGCTTTTCAGCACCCACGCGGTCAGGGCGGCTCTGAGGACACCTGAGCACAGCATGGCATGGCATGGCAAGCGCGCGGGTGCGGCTACCTCGCGGCGCTCGGGTCCTGAAACTCCCGAAGCGGCGCGCTATAGGGACGTGGCGTGCTTGACGCCTCCGGGCTGGTCGCCGCACTCGGATAGGTGCCGGAACGGTTGGCGCAACCCCCTGACAAGCCCAGCGTGAAGACCAAAAGGATCGCTGCCGGAAGCGTGAGTGGTTTCATGCGAAGACGTCCGAACGAATCTAAGCCGGTTGCCGTTTGCAGGTCGATCCCGAAATGGGTCGCCGGGATGCTTCATCGCATATTCGTCGGATCGGCGCAATCTGATTCATTCGTCTTGCGCAGGCGGGGCGGGAAACATTTTCGCGTTGACCCGCACGGCTCCGATACTCTACTGGTTCAGTAGCCATTTCTGAAGGCGCCGGCGGTGTTTACCCGTCCCGCAGGCGCCGGACGCCGCGGCGCCTGAACCAACGAGAGAAGAAAACCGATGACCCGAAAGAGTATCCCTGCATGGGCGCTGTTGGCCCTGCTCTCCCTGACAGCCCCTCCCCTGCACGCCCAACAGGATCAAGCGTTGATCGATGCGCTTGTCCGCAAGGGGATCCTTTCCCAAAAGGAGGCTGAGCAGATCCAGGCCGAAGTCGAAAAGGAGGCCGATCAAACCCCTGCGCCTCCACAGAACAAAATCAAAATCGGCGACTGGGTCGACGAATTGAGACTTTCCGGCGAAATTCGCCTCCGCAACCAGTGGGACGACAGCACTCCCCAACTGCCGAAGGCGCCCCGGCAGACCACCTATACCAACCACTCGCAGCGCGACCGGTGGCGCTTCCGCCTGCGCCTGAATGCCGACTTCAAGCTCAAGGGCAACTTTTTCGGCGGTGTCCAGTTGAGCACTTCCCAAAACGGCGCGACCGATTCCTCCAATCAGACCCTGGGACAAGGCTTCGACAATTATAGCATCTACATCACCCGCGCGTTCCTTGGATGGGCACCGGCGGATGGTTTAACCTTCGTCGGCGGCAAGCAGCCAAATCCCTTTTACACCACCGAAATGGTTTGGGATCCGAACGTTAACCCCCAAGGGCTGGTCGAGCGCATCGACTTTCACAAACTTTTTAATTTGAGCTTCGGTGAATCGAGTTACGCCAAAGACGGTAAGGCACCGGCCGCGCCGCCACCTGAGAAACCGGCCAACGCGCTCGAAGTCAGTTTGATCGCCGGTCAGTTCATTTTTTTCGACAATAACGAGTCTAACCTGGTCACGAGCGGCACGGGCCGCGTTAATCAGGACGCCTACCTGTTCGAAACCCAGTTGCTGACCCGGCTGAAGCTCGGCAAAGCGCTCGCCATCACGGTGGCTCCCGCCCTGTTTGTCACCAACGATTCGGTGGCGGGCCTGGCCGGCAACCCACCCATTGCGTTGCAGAACACGCAGCCTTTCCAGGGACCGACCCGTGACCAACTCATCCTCCTGGCCCCCGGCGACGTGAGTTTCCTGATCGGCAAGATCCCCGTCAAGGCCTACTGGGACCTGGCCTACAACTTCAGCGGCGACGACCGCTGGAATAACGAATACGGCCCGCTGTACAGCAACGTAACCTTCAACCGGGCCGGGACCGCAATCACGGGTTTTCCCGCAGCAAATCGCATCGGACCTTCGTTCTCCGACAACTTTGCCTATGAGGTCGGAGTCAAAATCGGTGAGAACAAAAAGCAGGGCGATTTTGCGATCTTTGGTGATTGGCGGCAAGTTGGCCTGACGTCGGTCGACCCGAACCTAAATACGCCCGACTTCGCCTTGAGCAGCCTTAACACTCAAGGGATTCGGTTAGGTCTGGCCTACAATGTCACCGACTACGCGACGTTCGCCGTAACCTGGTACCACTCCTGGGCTTTGACCCGCAACCTCTTTGGCGGTGCAGCCACCGGCACCATTCCCGCTTCGACCATCAATAACAGCATCGCGCCGTTTAACCACGTTGACGTGCTGCAGGTAGATTTCCTGGTGAACTTCTAAGTTTTTACACCCGCGGACGCGGAGCTCTGGTGCCGGCAGACCCGACCCTGATCTGGGCGGGTGGCATTGGTTGTTCGGGCGTCCGGGGCGTGCGCCTGGGGCGGCCCTTTGATCTAGCGGCCGCCGGTGTTGTTGCGCTGTGGTCCGTACGGCGCCTGGCGGACCGGGTTTTGCGCGCCGGCATTGTATGGCGGCGGCGTTCCGCTGGCCACTGAGTTAACGTCAGCTCCACCGGATCTCTGGGTTATCCGGCCGTTAGAGCCGGAGCATGCCGTTAACGTCAAGAGTGGCACCACGGTCAGAAAGCCAAGCGCGAAGAAGGATGTTTTTTTCATCAGGCAAGTGAGTCGTAAGTACGATTTGCAAAAAAGACAACGTTTTCTTTTCTACGCCATGGCGTCGCAGAAGGCGGCCTCCGGCGTTCTACCGCCTCTTCAGGGCTCAATCATGGCGCCCGCGGCTGGGCGGCAGCCTCGGTGGAGGTATCCTCCTCGATCGCGGTGCCGCGATGCAGAACGTCGTAGTAGATCGACTCAGGCCGGAGCGCGCGCGAGACATGGTAGGCGGCGAGGCAGGCCAGCATCAGCGCCGGCACCAGTTGATACTCCAGGGTCATCTCGAACACGATGAGGAAGGACATCAGCGGCGCGTGCGTGGTGGCGGCCAGAAACGTGCCCATCCCGATCACCGAATAGACGGTGGGCAGCGATGAACCGGGCCAAAGCGCATGGGCGGCGCTGCCGGTGAGCAGGCCGAGCATGGCGCCGACGAAAATGGTCGGCGTGAACACCCCACCGACGGCGCCTGATCCGGCGGTGGCGGCAGTGGCGAGGACCTTGGCGATCAAGATCAACAGAATCAACGACAGCGGCCCGGGCGTATGCAGCGCACCGTTAACCACGCTGTAGCCGTTGCCCCAGACCTCAGGCCGCCAAGCCGAGATTGCGCCGACCAGCAACCCGCCCAGCGCGAGCTTCAGAGGGAGGGCCAGCGGGAGACGTTTGGCCAACCGGCGCGCGCCATCCAGTACGCCCATGAACAGGGGGGCCAGCGCGCCCAACAGCAACCCCATTAGCAGGAAAAGCGGCAGTTCCCAGAGCGAAGTGACGTGCAGCGGCGGGATTTTGTACACCGGCTCGTAGCCCAGCACCTGGTGAACCGTGGCATTGGCCGTCACGGAGGCCACCATCAGGGGTCCCAACCGGCGTATCACCAATGTACCGTAAACGATCTCCGCGATGAAAATCGCGCCGGAGAGTGCGGCGTCGTATGCAGAAGCAAAGCCCGCTGCCGCGCCGCAGGCCAGCAGCAGGCGCAGATCATCGCGGGGGAAGCGGCCCAACCGCCCGATCCAGGAACCGGTGGCCGCCGCCAGTTGTACCATTGCGCCTTCCCGTCCGATCGAGCCGCCGGACGCAATGGTGCAAAGGGACGAGGCGCAACGCACCAGGGTGCCGCGCACGTCCTGGCGGCCGTCGCCGACCGCGATGGCCTCAAGGTAATCGGACCGCTTTTTGCCCTGGGTGATCCGCTGCGCCCACCACAGGAACACACCGGCCGCGACCCCACCGAGCGCCGGAGTAATGGTGCGACGCCACGGCGCGAGCGCATCCGCCGCGGTCACGAGACTGCCGGGATGGCCGGTGGCGAGACGCTCGGTGAACGTCATGCCCTCATGGAATGCCACCGTAGCCAGCGCACCGGCGACGCCGATCAACGCCGCCCACAGCAGCAGCCAGCGATCGTCGCCGCGGCAATCGGCCCCGCGCGCACCGGGCTGCGTGCCCGCAAAGGTCCGGACGGCATGAGGTGAATCGTTCACGGGCTGTGCGGCTTTGCGCGGGCACTCCGCCCATCATAGGGTCAGTGGCCGGTCCCGATGAACCTTGCATAGCAGGTTCCGAAGCGCGCGATCCGGCCAAGCTGCGGAGTCTCTGCCGTAACGTAACCGAAATCATTTGCCAGACGACCGGTTCTGGCGTCGAAAATCAGGACGCCGTGGAGCAGGAAATCGTGATAGGCAAGGTCCTCACCCCCATGCGCAAGCACGCCCGCCGAAGTTTCGGCGCTGATGAGCTTGGGCCAAAGGTTCTGAACTTCACTCGGGAGGATCGTGCCTGCCGCGACCGCCAGGTAAGGGGGCGCAGATTTCGAACCGGCCGGGTTCCGGCCCTGGTAACTCCTGACGCGCGCCTCAGCCAGCCGTAACTCGTTCGATTTCGGACGGTAAGTATCGATGGCAAAGTTCCGATCGTCCACGCGGTAGCCGCCAACCGCGCAGCCGGCCACGAGAAAGCACGCCAAACCGCAAAAGAGCCGCTTCAACCTGCCGCTTCGAAAACTGCCTGGCCGGAGTGTTCCACGCCGTCGAACAGCGGACGACTCGTCGAAAAACCCGATGTCCCGGTTCTGAACCACAAAATTACTCGTATGCACTCGCTTAGCCCAACTCGGCCACCGGCGCAATTGTGCCGGCATCAAAATCATCCGCAGAACACGCAGAAGGACGCAGAAGGACGCAGAAAAGAGAAAACATCCACAGATTACACAGATTAACGTCACACGGCGGGCACTGCGATCGGGCGGGCACAATGACAGAGTTCACACGGCGACCACGGCGACCACGGCGGGAAGAGGGAGAAGGGGAAAGAGTTCGGCGTTCGGAGTTCGGAGCGGCATCATGGGTGCGAGATGCCCATATCAATTCTAAAGTTCCTGTTCCTGCCGGGTCCTTTTAATCTGTGTCAATCTGTGTAACCTGTGGATGCTTTCCTCTTTTCTGCGTGTTCTGCGGATGATCTTGTCAACCCCGGACAGGGCGTTACGGTCCGCCTCGAGAACGGAACCTGATCGCCCGCTGGTCCGTGCCGTTGGAGATCACCACCTCGGAGAGATTCGGATTTACGCTGGGGCGCACCTCGACGACGCGCAGGTTGTCTCTGTCCGGTTCCGAGGTTATTTGCCGGACCGCCTTCGTCTCGGTATTTTCAAGCAGAACCGTGTCCTTGCCATTCGCGTTGGACCAACTGACTAGAGCCAGGTTATCAAAGATGCCCGCCGGCGGGCCCGGGGTCGGTGATGGTAAAGGCGCCGGATGATCCGGAACCGGCACGGCCGGCGCCTGGACTTCGGGTGAGCGCCCGGTCTGGTCGGGGATCGAACCGCCGGCACGATAGGCGGCGGTTGTACCGGGACCGCCATCGGGTGGGGCTGCGGGCGCGGCGCCAGGGGGGTTAATTATGATGTAAACCGGATTCGGGGAATATGCGCCCGGGACCGGCCCCTGTGGCACCACCACCGGAACCGGGTTCACTCGAGGGCCTGCATCGACCGCGGCGTAGTCCCCGCCCGGGTAATCGTACAGGTACCCGTCCGTCGGGGGATATACCCAGGGTAAGGCAAAGGTGTTGTAGCCAAGCACCGGAAACACCGGGTACCGGCGATGCCGGCCGATGAAACGGCTGCGGCTCGAAAGACCAAACCCCCGCCTCGCAACGGCCCGGCCCCCGCCTCGGAAGCCGCCACCAAAAGGGCCCGCGCGGGCTTCACCCAAAAGGACGGACATACCGGTGACCAGCACGCCGGCAACAAGGAAAGGTGTTTTCATCAATCGATTAACCACCGGAAGCGATGCGGCATCACTGCGCCATAAACGTCGTGAGGCATTCACCGTTGTCAAGCGGTGCAGCCGGAAACCAGGAGGCCCGCCCTCCGCGGATGGGCCGCGGTTCCGGACCACTTCCAAATGTCGCAAGAGTTACGGCAATTACCAATCGTAAGGCGCGCCAGGACGGTTAGCATTCGTTTCGCCTAACTTTGTGCGCAACGGGCCCGGGGACACTGGTAAAACTGCCGCTCCTATGTTAGTAGTTTCTCCATGAAACGGGCTTACACGTGGGCCGGACTAGTCTTGTTCGGCGTCTGGTTGGCGTCTTCGGCCGTGGCGAATCCGGGACGAGCGTATCGAGGTGTAGTTTTTACCAGAGGCAACGTGCGTATCGCTCCTGCCTTTCGCAGCAACCCCCTCGTTCGTGATGCTACGATTTCCAGCCGGACCGCCGCGTTGGGCCGGACCGCACTCATCCGTGACGCCACTCGCGTGGGCCCCTTCCTCAATGGGGTGAGGTTCGGCCCGTATGCCTATCAATCCCGTAACGGTCACTGGAATTACCGTGATAGATTCGACCGGGGCCGGGATGGTTACCCGAACGACTCCGGGTACTATGGTTATGCGGCCCCGTACGGCTACGCAGACGCGCCGTACGGCTATGGTTACGCCGACAACTATCCTTCTGCGGGCAACTACGATGCCTACATCGGCCCTCCCGGGTACGGGTACCCGGCTGTAGATGCGGCTGCGGTGCCGCCGGTGGCGACCGGCGCCGGGCTGGTAACCGCGGTCCAAACCAGATTGACGCGCCAGGCGTACTACGATGGTCCGATGGACGGGATGATCAATGCGGAGACCCGGCGCGCAATCCGTGAGTACCAGCAGGACCACGGGCTGCAGATCACCGGCTTGATCAACCCGGAACTCCTGTCGTCGATGGCGATCCGCTATCTCTCCCCGCTGTCGTAACAGCCGGGCCGCCGGGGCGTTCACCGGAGGCAAGGGTGTTGACCGGGGTTATAAGCGGGCACTAGAGTTCCCGCATGCTGGCCGCATCACGAGGAGGGTATCCCTCCCCCCTGGTGAAAGGCTACGCCCGACGACCATGCAGCCTTCCAATCGTGACCCCGCGCATTACGTCAACCGCGAACTCAGCTGGCTGGAATTCAACCAGCGCGTGCTCGAAGAAGCCCTGGACGCTACCAATCCCCTGTTGGAACGGGTCAAATTCCTTTGCATCGTCAGTTCCAACCTTGACGAATTTTTCGAGGTGCGCGTGGCGGGCTTGCGCCAGCAACGGTCGCACAATATCAGCGAAACCGGCCCGGACGGGTTGAGCCCCGGCGAACAACTCCGGGCCATCTCGCAGCGGGCCGAAAAAATGGTCGCCGACCAGTACCGGCTCTGGAACGAGGACTTATTGCCGGCGCTTGAACGCGAAAACATTTTTTTCCTGCAGTGGGACGAGTTGACCAAGGAGGAAAAGGAGTATTACACCGGCTACTTTCAAAGTTCGGTGTATCCGGTGCTGACGCCGCTGGCGGTCGATCCGGTGCACCCCTTTCCGCAACTCCTGAACAAGAGCCTTAACGTTGCGGTGGAACTCGAAGGCGAGGAACTGACCACCAATCTGGCGGTCGTCCAGGTGCCGCGGATTCTGCCGCGATTGCTGCCGTACCGTGCGGCCGAGAGCGGTACTTACCGGTACATCTTTATCGGCAACCTCATCCAGGCCCACGTGCACCGTCTATTTCACGGCGTCACGGTCCGGGGGGCATACCCGTTTCGAGTCACCCGGAATAGCGACCTTTACCTGGACGAGGAAGAAATCGCCAATCTCCTCAAGACGATTGAAACCGAGCTGCGGAAACGCAGCCGCGGCGACGCGGTGCGACTCGAGGTCCAGCAAGACTGCCCGCAACACATTACCGACCAGCTGTTGCAAACCTTCGGTTTAAGCGAGGCCGAGCTGTTCCGGGTAAACGGCCCGATCAACTTCATGCGGCTCATGCCCGTCATCAGCGGCTTTGACCGCCCGGACCTCAAGTACCGGCCCTTTGTGCCGCGGGCCGTCACGGCGCCCGCGCATGACGAGGACATATTTACCCAGATCCGCCGCCGGCCGGTTCTGTTTCATCACCCCTACGAAAGCTTCCAGGGCGTGCTCGACTTTATCAAGGAGGCGGCCGAAGACCCAAACGTGCTGGCCATCAAACAAACGCTGTACCGCACTAGCGGCGACTCGCCGATCGCGGCGGCGTTGGCCGATGCCGCTCAGGGCGGCAAGCAGGTCACGGCGGTAATCGAACTGAAAGCGCGGTTCGACGAAGCGGCGAACATCAAATGGTCACGTACGCTGCAGGAGGCCGGCGTGCATGTGGTGTTCGGGCTCGTGGGCCTCAAGACCCACGCCAAGCTGGCCCTGGTCGTGCGTAAGGACGAGGATGGGATTCGGCGGTACCTGCATCTCGGGACCGGGAACTATCACCCGTCCACGGCCCGGCTTTACACGGATCTGGGTCTGCTGACGTGTGACCCGGTCCTGACCAATGATTGTGCCGAGCTATTTAACTGGATTACCGGGGTCTCGGTTTTTCCAGAGCTTCAGAAGATCAAGGCTGCGCCTGAAGCCCTCCACGATTTTGTGCTTGAAGGCATCCATCGGGAAGCCGAACACGCCAAAGCCGGACGGCCGGCGTCGATTTTCGCCAAGATCAATTCCCTGGTGGACCCGGATGTCATTCAGGCGCTGTACGCGGCCTCGCAAGCCGGCGTGGACATCAGGCTCCTGGTGCGGGGGGTGTGCGGCCTGCGCAGCCGAATCCCTGGCGTCAGTGACCGGATCACCGTGCGAAGCATTGTCGGCCGTTTTCTCGAGCACAGCCGCATTTACCGATTTGAGAATGGGGGCCAGCCGGAACTTTACCTGGCGAGCGCCGACTGGATGCCGCGCAACTTTTTCCGCCGGGTGGAGACCTGCTTTCCGGTGGACGAGCCAGTCCTCAGGGCGCGGCTGGAGGATTTATTTGAGGTTTACTGGAGGGACAACGTCAAGGCCCGGCAGCAGGGAGAGGGCCTTACCTATGACCGGCTGACCGGCGCGGGCGAGGAACGTTTTAACGCGCAGGCCTATTTTCTGGAGCAACTGACGGCACGCCAGCGGCCGGATCGCGGGGGCAAGAGCGTGGCGGCTAACAAGCCTGGCGCGATGCCCACCCCCCGGCGTGACCGTCCCCAGGCGCAGAGTTGAGGGATTCCGGACTGCGTCGACGACGAGGAAAGCGCTCGGCGTTCGGAGGCGTCCGGTAACTGGATCCAATCTTTCCGCGGCCCCCGGCGGGAAGACAGAATCATCCGCAGAACACGCAGACGGACGCAGAAAAGAGAAAGCATCCACAGATTACACAGATTGACACAGATTAAGGTCACACGGCGGGCGCGGCGATCGAGCGGGCATGACGTAAGAGTTCACACGGCGAACACGGCGAGCCACGGCGACCACGGCGGGAAGAGGGGGAAAGAGTTCGGAGTTCGGAGCGGCATCCTGGGGATGGGTGCGAGCGTCAACCTTGGAGTCGCCGCCGGGTCCTCTTGATCTGTGTAATCTGTGGATGCTTTCCCTTTTCTGCGTGTTCTGCGTGCTCTGCGGATGATTTAATCTTCCCGCCGTGTTCGCCGTGGCCCGCCGTGTTCGCCGTGTGAACTCTTACGTTGTGCCCGCCATACCCGTCGTGTTCGCCGTGTGACCGAACTCCGAACTCCCTCCTCTTCCCGCCGTGGTCGCCGTGGCCCGCCGTGTTCGCCGTGTGAACTCTTACGTGGTGCCCGCCATACCCGCTGTGCCCGCCGTGTGACCGAACTCCGAACTCCGAACTCTACCCGACACCCGACACTCTCTTCCATTTGTGGCATTGTCCCAGGTGAGTTCCGTCCTTCGACCTGAACCGGGGGCTGCCGCGACAATTGCGACGCTTGCCGACGTGCGGGCTGCCCACCGACGCATTTATCGATTTATCCATCGTACCCCGGTGCTTACCAGTGAAACGCTCGACGCGGGGATCGGCGGTGGCGCGCACCTTCTTTTCAAGTGCGAAAACTTCCAAAAGGTCGGTGCGTTCAAGGCGCGAGGCGCGCAGAACGCGATTTTTCAGTTGGCCGACGCAGAAGCCGTCCGAGGAGTGGTGACCCATTCCTCAGGAAATCACGCGGCCGCGGTTGCTCTGGCTGCGGGCCGTCGCGGGATACCGGCGCACATCGTCATGCCCCGCACCGCCAACCGGGTAAAAAAGGCAGCGGTGGCTGCCTACGGCGGGCACATTGTCGAATGCGAACCGACGCAGGCGGCCCGGGAAAGCACGGCCGAGGCCATCCGCCAAGCCACGGGCGCGGCGCTGATCCCGCCTTACAACGACGAACGCATCATCGCCGGCCAAGGCACTTGTGCGTTGGAATTTCTGGAGCAAGCGGGCCCGGCCGGCCTCGACGTGCTGCTCGCACCGGTAGGTGGCGGAGGGTTGCTGGCAGGCGTCGCGGTCGCGGTCAAGGCGCTCAGTCCGGGGACACGGGTCATCGGTTGCGAGCCCGAGGCAGTTGACGACGCTGCGCGCGGCTTCACCGCCGGCGTGCTTCAGCCTGCGTTCGGGCCGAAAAGCATCGCCGACGGGCTGTTAACAGCGTTGGGCGATAAGACTTTTATCATCCTCCGCGCGCTGGTGGATGATGTAGTCACCGTTGCCGAGGAGAGCATCATCAAGGCGATGCGCATGACGTGGCAAACCCTGAAGATCATCATTGAACCGAGCGCCGCAGTGCCGATCGCCGCGCTGATGGAAGGAAAAATCGCGATGCCGGTTGACCGCGCGAGGGTGGGAATCATCCTGACCGGCGGTAACGTGGATCTGGACGATCTACCTTGGTAGCAGCGTTCGGAGTCCGGCGTTCCGCATTCGGGGTTCGGACCGGCATCCCAGGGACCTCCTTCCGGCGTCGGGCTTCGGGTTTATGGACCGGTCTCTCCTTTGCCCGCGTGGCCGGTGGAAAGATCGGACCCGGTTCTACGACGCCCCCGAACTCCAAGTGCCGAACCCCGAACTCTGTCCTCTTCCCGCCGTGTTCGCCGTGTGAACTCTTACGTTGCGCCCGCCAAACCCGCTGTGCCTGCCGTGTGACCGAACTCCGAACGCGACCGCCTACGGGCGTTTCGACTCGGGGCAGTCGGCGCTTAAACCGTCGAGCCCTTCGTGATCATGGGTAAACGAGATCGGGTTGGCAGCGTTATGCCGGTCAATCCGCAGCACGTAAAGGCTGTCGTAATCGTCAGCCGGCCATGGAGGCACCTCTGCGCCATTGCCCCCGAACCTGATCATGAGTCGCTTGACCATTTCGTCCAGCATCCGGTGTTCCCAGGCGACAAAGATGGTTTTGCCATTATAACGCGGGCGGGTCAGTTCCCGTTCCAGACGATTGATGGCCAGAAATCCGAAATCGGTATCGACCGGGAGGCCAACGCGGATAGCCGTCGGCTCGATCGTGGCCAAGGGCCGCACGTAGTCGTAGCCGGTAACCGTTCCGTCGAACACCTTCACCGCCGGGTCCGGGGCAAAGATGTAGTCCGGCGTTCCGAATTTGCCCAGCAGCACCGCGGGCAACGCGAGCGCGCGGTTCAGGCCTTGACACGTCAACTGGCCCAGGCCCCGGGGTGGTTTTTCGCCGTGCCGCAAGCAAACGATCGTCTCCACGCCCGTGCCTACCGGGGTTGGAGAAGGCGCCGGTTGCTGGCCGGCGGCCTCCAACTCAAAGGCGAGGATAAGCGTTGCAATGGCATAAGCGTAAGACCGGGCTCTCATGGAAAAGATTTATGCAGGGTAAACGTTACCACTTTGAGGTCATCTGCCAACAGCCGCGAGTTTAAGGTACCCGGAAGGGGTATCGGCCTTGCTGAGCGCCGGATCCGTCCGCCTTGTTTCCGGTCCGGCCTCGACCCTGCCGACCCTGGCCGGTACGATTTACCCTTGATTTGGCGCGGAGGGAGCCGAGTTGCCGTTCGAGGCATTTCGTGGCAAGGACACTGACTGCAAAGCAGGAACCCCTTATGCCGCTTCCCGATGGACCGAAGTCGCCCCGAACCTGGCAAATGCTCCAATGGATCGCCGCGCCATTTTCCCTGATGCGACGCTGCCGGGATCGCTACGGCGATTGCTTCACGGTAAGCCTGAGCCGGAGGTTCCCTCCGATTGTCTTGTTGAGCCATCCGAAGGCATTGCAGGTTCTTTTGGCGAACGATAATTCCGGACAGTTCGATTCACCCGGCGAGTTGAACGCGATCCTTGAACCTCTCCTGGGCACGCAGTCGCTGATGGGATTAAGCGGCGATCGCCACCGGCGGATGCGGCAGTTGCTGATGCCGCCTTTGCACGGAGAACGGATGCGTTCTTACGGACAACTCATTCGAGCGATCACGGAAGAAGTCATCAAACAGCAGGGAATCGGGAAACGCTTTCCCGTCCGGAAGGTCATGCAGACCCTCTCGCTGCGCGTGATCCTGCGGGCCGTCTTTGGTCTGCATGAGGGCATCCGTTATCGGCAGTTCGAGCGGCTCCTCGGATCGATGCTCGACGCGATGGGTAGTCCGGTCGGTGTAAGCCTGCTTTTCTTCCCGATTCTGCGCCAGGACTTCGGCCCGTGGAGTCCCTGGGGTCGTTTCGTCCGCCTCCGGCGCCAGGTCGATGACCTTCTCTATGCGGAAATCGCTGAACGCCGAAAGGATCCCGGCGTTCCCCGCGACGACATCCTTTCTCTGCTCATGTCGGCGCGCGATGAGAACGGCGACGCGCTGACGGAGACGGAACTCCGCGACGAAGTGATGACCCTGCTGGTGGCCGGTCATGAAACCACGGCCACCGCTCTCACCTGGGCGTTATACTGGATTCACAAACTTCCGGCAGTCCGGAAACAACTGTTGGGTGAACTTCAAGGCGTTGACGGCGCGGCGGATGAGGCCGCCCTATTTCGACTGCCCTACCTCAATGCCGTCTGTTCTGAAACGCTGCGGATTTATCCGGTGGCCATGCTCACATTCGCGCGGGTCGCGAGGTCGCCCGTCGAACTGGAAGGGTGCTCTCTTGAACCGGGCGCCATCGTTCTCGGTTGCATCTACCTGGCTCATCGCCGCCGGGAGACTTATTCAGATCCGGACGAATTCAGGCCTGAACGCTTCCTGGAGCGACGCTATTCCCCTTTTGAGTATCTGCCGTTCGGCGGGGGTGTGCGGCGTTGCATCGGGATGGCGTTTGCTCAGTTCGAAATGAAAGTGGTACTCAGCACCATCCTGTCGGGATTTGAGCTGGCGCAGGCTGATGACCGGCCCGTCTGGCCGGTGCGTCGTGGCCTGACGTCAGGGCCGTCGCCGTTTCGTATGCTGATCAAAGCGCGCCGTCCTGATCAGCCAGTAGCCGTGCCGGACCCGGCGGCGACCGGTCTCTCCCGGAGCGGCTGAAATTTAAGGGTCAATAAAGGGTCAAGCCGCCTTCGCCGAGATCTGGCCGGTCACTTTGTTGACCCGGACGATGAACCCGGCCCAGTCCTGGATATCGAGCGCCTGGTCAAAGCGGATAATGACGTCATGGCCGGTATCCATCGCTTCGGTCACGCTCCACGCCGACCCTAAATCTTTGGCGAGCCGTGCACGCTCGATGCAGCACTCCACGTCACGCCGCAAAACGCCCGCGAACTCCGCACCGGCCTTACTGAGAAGGCGGCTCACCGCCTGCAATTTTTTCGAATGCCTGTTCACCGTGATGTGTTCGACAGGGTACGCTTGTTTATTGGAAATACGCTGTTAGTGGGAAATACCAGGAATGTACCCTAAAGGCATTTAAACGGCGCGTTAGGCGGCAGGTTTAGCCGATTCCGCAACGTATCAGAGCCGGGGCCGCAGCCTCGGCCGGCAGGTTCGTGCGTACGCGCGCGGGTCCGAGAGGCCGCGCGGCCGGGTGTGCATTGATTGAGCGGCGCGACGGTCAAGCGGCTTGGTCCGGTCCAGGATCGTGCCGGAAGTGGTTTTTGAGCAAGGCAGGATGAGCCGTCAGGCCGGTATACCGAGGGGTGGAACGAACTCAATCCGGTACTCGTTGCTGATCGCCAGGAGCCGTGCCAGATCGGGAGTCCCGCCCACGCCCGCCTCCGCGAAAATTTCGGCACTCCGGGCAAAGAACTGTTCGAACGCGCTCGGGGTGATGATGATCAACTGGCGGCAAGGCGTTCGACCGGCGTTCTGGAACGTGTGAACCGCGCCTCGGGGAGTATAAACGATGCTGCCCGGGGCCAGTGGTTCGGTCCATTCGCCGTTAGCCAGGAATCGGACGCTGCCTTCCAGGACCAGAAACATCTCGTCTTCATTGTGATGGCGGTGAGGCGGCGGACCGCCGCCCGGCGGAGTGGCGGTGACGACGACGGACATCGATCCGTTCGTCTGCTCGCCGCTGAGCTTTATCTGCGCCGTGTCGCCGTAGGCAGCCAGCGTTTTGCCTTCGCCCGGCATAATAACCAGGGTGCGCGGCTGCGACGCAGCCTCGGCGATGGTGGGGAGATCAGGTGGGACGCACATGCAGGCCGTAGATTAAAATCGGCGCGGGCCGGCGCTGTCAATGCTTTGGTGGGTAGTCGGAGCTTGGTCACACGGCGGGCACAGCGGGGTTGGCGGGCACAACGTAAGAGTTCACACGGTCATACGGCGGGCCACGGCGAACACGGCGGGAAGAGGGGGGAAAGAGTTCGGGGTTCGGAGTTCGGAGTTCGGAGTTCGGGGGTCGGAGGTCGGAGGTCGGAGGTCGGGGTGCGGAGCCGGCGACGCGCCACAACCGGTAAAATGCCGGCGACGCAGACAACCAGGCGTGGGCCGCTGTGCCGTCTCCTAAGACGGCACACTTGTACGGTTCTCGGGTCCGCTCCGCTATGCTTCAGCCGACTCAGGGAACAATCGCTTCAATCCCAACGCAGACGCCGCGCAGACGCCGCGCTCAGTGATGAGGCCGGTCACGAGGGCGGCGGGCGTGACGTCAAAGGCGTCGTTTCGAGCAGAAATCTCCGCCGGCGTGAGGCGCACCTCTTCACACCTGCCCGACCCGGTTGCGCCGATCAAGTGCGTGATTTCACGGGCATCACGCCGTTCTATCGGAATTTCCGCAATGCCGTCCTCGATGGCCCAATCGATCGTGCTGGCCGGCAGCGCGACGTAGAACGGCACCCCGTGCGCGCGGGCAGCCAACGCCTTGAGGTAAGTGCCGATTTTGTTCGCCACGTCGCCGCGCGCGGTGGCACGGTCGGCGCCCACGATCACAACGTCTACCATGCCGCGCTGAATCAGGTGCCCCGCGGCGTTGTCCGCGATCACGGTCAGCGGCACGCCGGACTGACCGAGCTCCCAGGCCGTCAGGGCGGCGCCCTGGTTCCGGGGCCGGGTCTCGCTTACCCACACGTGGATCGGCAAACCATTTTCGCGGGCCAGATACACCGGTGCCGTCGCCGTACCCAGGGCCACGGTTGCAAGGCGCCCCGCGTTGCAGTGCGTCAGGATCTGCAGCGGTTCGCCGGAAGGTTTCGCACCGGCCAACGAGCGGAACAGCCCCAGTCCGTGCTCACCGATGGCGCGATTGGTCGCGACATCCTCCTCGACCAACTCTGCCGCCCGGGCGTAGGCCGCGGCGGCGCGCTCGGACGGGCTCAGGGGCAACACTCGCGCCCGCACTTCATCGAGGGCCCATCCAAGGTTGACGGCCGTAGGGCGCGTGCTACGCAGCAACGCGTCAGCCGCGGCTAAAGCGTGATCGGATGCATCGGCCCGAAGCGCGAGGGCCAGCCCATAAGCTGCGGTAACCCCGATAAGGGGCGCACCGCGCACCTGCATGGTCTTGATGGACCGCACGGCGTCCTCGACCGAGCGCAGGCGCGCAATGCGCACTTCGTGAGGCAGTTTTGTCTGGTCGATGATTTCCACCGACCAGCCGTCCGGCGCAAGCCAGAGGGAGCGTTGGGTTGCTTGAGAAGTAGTCATGTACAGAGGAATCTCCTGAAAACCTTTATCGCGAGGTCAGGAGATCTGTCACTGCGCTTTTGAGCCGGAGCAAACGTGCCTCGCAGTCGGGGAGCCACCGCTGCTGCCGGAACAGGAGATTGAAAATGTCATCTCGCGTCTGGCGAACGATGGTCCGCGCGGTTAATCGCGCGCGGCGCGCCCGCCGGATAATGGCGGTCAGATTGTCGGCCGGTCTGCCTTGGCGGAACGCCGCAACCAAATGGTCGAGCGATGAGCCTGCATTCGTAGTTCTTGTCCGTCTCTCAACTTTCGTTAAAATTGACGCATGGTTGTCCGACCTCATGCGCCGCCTCTGACCGTCGAGGAGTACAAGAACCTACCGGAGACCGGGCCTCGTTACCAGTTGATCGAAGGAGACCTTTACATGGCACCGGCACCGAATCGTTTTCACCAGGACGTTTCGCGCAACCTCCAGGGTGCGCTTGATCGTTATCTGGAAGCGAATCCGATCGGCGTTTTTTACAATGCTCCGTTCGATGTCTACCTGACGAACACGGATGTTTTTCAGCCGGACCTGCTGGTCGTCCTTAACCCGAATCGATCCATCCTGACCGATGCCGGTGCGGAAGGGCCGCCGGATCTGGTGGTTGAGATCCTGTCGCCGAAGACCCGGCAACTCGATCTGGTCAACAAAAAGCGGGTTTATGCTCGGCTCGGCGTAAAGGAACTCTGGATCATTGATCCCGAACCCGGTACCATCGCCATTCACCGGTTTGTGCAAAACCAAACGGATCCCGTGGGGGTGTTGTACCCGCATGACACACTTACCACTTCCTTGCTACCGGGATTTTCGGTCAAGGCTGCTTCGATTTTCCGGCGGCCATGATCGGCACGAGGTGCAACGGGGTTCACCCGCGCCGGGATCAGGTTGTAACCGGTTAACCTGGCCTTCGCGCTCCGGAGCGGCAAAAAGACCGGCGCGACCATGAGGCGGCGTCACGACACCTTGACGGCCTTGCTCCGGAACCGGCTGACCGTCTCCGGCTGGGCGACCCGGCAGCTTATCGGCGGCAGGCCGCGCGCCAGCAATTCTAAGTCGGCAAGCACCAGGCGTCCGATTTCATGGAAAGCTTCCCGGATGCCGCCGGACCGGTGGGCTGAGAGGAGCACGTTGGGCAGATCGCGAATCGGGTGGTCTTTCACGAACGGCTCGTCGGGAAACACGTCCGTCGCCACCTTCAGCCGCCCTGAACGGGCGGCGGCTGTTAATGCCTCAAAGTCCACCACCCCCGCCCGGCTCATCAGGATAAAGAGGCCGCCGGGCCGAATCAGCCCGAATTCACGCTCGCCTAGAAAACCCTGGTTTTCCGTCGTAACGCTCGCGAAGACAAACACCGCGTCGGAAGAAGACAGCACCTCGTCCAGGCTCGCCGGCGTGCAGTCGTGGAGCAGGATCTCGCGCTCCGGCAGCCACGGGTCATAGACTTTCACCGGGCAACGGAACGGGCGCACCAGCGGCCGGAAGGCGCGGGCCAGGTCGCCGAAGCCGATGATGCCCACGCGGCAGCCGGTAAAGAGGAACGAATCCCGGTTGCTTTGCAGTCCATAAACTTCGTGGCGTTCGCGAAAGGCGCGGTCGTTCCGGCTGACGTCGCGCGCCAGGTCAAGGCCGAAAGCGAGGGCCATTTCGGCGACCGGGACCGCAAAGGCCGGGCTCGCGACGAGGACCCGGATGCCGTGCGTGAAACAGTAATCATAGTCGATATTAGGCAGGAAGTTACCTTCCACGTTAAAGATGGCCCGCAGCCTGGGGGCACGTTCCAGCCGTTCCCGGGGCAGGTCGGTCTGGCCGATCAGGATCTCGGTTTCGGGCAGGGCCTTTTCAAGCATCTCGACGGGCATGGGACCGGCGTCAAAGACCGTGAGTTCGGCCACCGTCGACAGCTTGCGCCGGGCCTCCGCATCGAAAATCATGTCCATCGTGCGCGGCTGGGGGTCAATGAGGATTTTCGGTGTATTCATAGGACCTGTCTCCTATCTTAACAGACCGCTCCCAAACATTACCACCTTTCCAAGCGGGAACGCGCTTATCCCCGGGTCCCCACAAATTCATTGTTTGATAACTCCCGCCGGTTATGGTTCCCGAAATGTCCGACGTGAAGCATATTTTGATCACGAACATTCAGCTTTGCATGCGAACCGGCACAGAGATCGTAACTCGGGATCTCGCCAGGGGATTTCAGTCGCTCGGTAAGCAACCGATGGTTTACAGTCCCTCTCTCGGAGCCATCGCGGAAGAGATCGCCGGCGCCGGAATCCCCGTCGTCGACCGGTTAACCGACCTGCCGGCGGTGCCCCAGATTATCCACGGGCATCACCACGTCGAGACCCTCATGGCCTTGCACGCCTTTCCAACGGCTCCCGCAATTTTCGTCTGCCACGATCGGACTGCCTGGCATGACTACCCTCCCGTACATCCGCGCCTGCGGACTTATGTGGCGGTAGATTTTAACTGTCGCGAGCGATTGGTAGAGGAAGCATTCATCGGCGAGGAATGCGTACGAATCATTCCTAACGTGGTGGATCTCGCGCGGTTCCGCTCGCGCACTCCATTACCGAAAAAGCCGGCGCGTGCGCTGGTCTTCAGTAACTATGCTGAACCGGGCGGTTGGCTGGATACCGTGCAGGCAGCCTGCACCCAAGAATCGCTTGCAGTCGATGTGATCGGCTCCGGAACGAACCGCGGAACGCATGTTCCGGAGGAGGTTCTGGGAAAATATGACTTGGTTTTCGGCAAAGGGCGGTGTGCGTTGGAGGCCCTTGCCACTGGTTGCTCGGTCGTGATCTGTGATTCTCGCGGACTTGCCGGCCTGGTGACGACAAAAAACGTGCGAGCCTGGCGGGATTGGAATCTCGGCGCGCGCTTGATGACGCGCTCATTACTCGTCGAAAGCATCCGCGAGGAAATTCACCGGTATGACCCTGACGACGGCGCCGACGTTTCGCAGTTCATCCGTGAGACCGCGGGACTGGAGAGCGCGCTCCGAGCATACCTCAATCTGTACGGCGAGGCCGTGCAAGCTCAGCCTGAAAATCTTTCCTGGCCGGAGCGTCTCCGGCTGCAACTGCAATCGCGCCAGCAACAGCGGGACAGAGCAGCGAGCTCTTCGCCGATGGTCGTGCTTCAGGCCTCTGATGTGGAGAAGCTCCGCGTCGTGCTTGATGCCACTCCGGCCGAGGTCGGGTGCGCAGGCCGCTTCACCGTGCGAGGCCATTTGCACAACGGCACCGCGCACGTTCTCTCCAGCATGGGCGGAAACCCGGTGGCGTTCAGCTACCATTGGCGGGAGACGCGCACGGACCATATGGCGGTGTTCGAGAATCCTCGGGCCCTCTTGTCGATGCCGGTGCCGCCCGGATACACGCTGCCTTTCAGCATGACGGTCATCGCTCCGGAGAGACCCGGCACCTACACCCTGGAGTTCACGCTTCTACAGGAACGTTTGGTGTGGTTTGATGGCCTTGCGCCTCAATTTCCGGTCAGACGAGAGGTTTTCGTCGTCGAAGCCCCCTCACTGGTTTGGCAGTCCTGGACCTAAAACAAACGCGTTTCGACTCCGCGGCCTGCGTCCGCGGCGGAGTTCGACATGGGCGGGGCTTAACCCGACTGAAGCGGGGGCGTTTGGCCTGTGAGTGGTTCAGTCGGGTTTCGGTCGGCCGAGGCTTTCGCTTGCGGCCGCCCTCCAGCGGGCGACCGCCAAGTCACCCCCGCGGGATGCTGCGACATGCAGGGCCGTAGAGCCGGCTTAGAAGAGGGGCGGCGTGCCCTCGATACGGACCGCCTGGAGCTCGTTGGGGTCGAGACCGAGCAACTCCAGGATGGTTGGGGCTATCTGCGTCGTTTCGACGGGCGCCGTAACGGCCGTACCGCCAGCCGCCCCGGGCCAGGCGACCAGGATGGGCACATTCCGATCGTCGAGGTGATCACCGCCGTGCTCGGCGATCTTGCTCTGGTGGCTGGTGTAGACGACCCCATACTGCGCGATGCCGATCACGTCGGGCACCCGAGGATCACTCCGATCGACGCCGATAAGCTGCGCCGCAGCGGCGCCGGCGTAGACCTGTAAAAGACCGGCAGACGTGACGGGCTTGCCGTCGATGCTTGCGGACGAATCATTGTAGTTTAGGAGGAACTGGCGCGCGAAGTCGGTGGCGGCCTCGGACCGGTCGTTGAGCCAGAGGAGCATGCCGTCGTCATCGGTCCCCAAAGCTACCAGTGGTGCGGCGCTCGAATTCCCGCCCTGGCTGGAGCTGTTCCACGCAGCGTTGAGGGCGGCGATGATCTGGCCGTCTTTGATCCGGTTGAGGGCCGCGGGGTTCATCGGCGACTGGCCGTGCTTGGCCGACACGATGATCGCGGTGCGCTCGAGAATGCCGCGCCGCGCGAGGGCGCTCATCATGCTTCCCAGGGATTGATCGACGAAGTCGAGCGCGTTGCTCAAGACCGGCCCGGGGGTCGCGCCATCGGCGAGGTAGCCGCCTGTAGCGGTTCCCGACAAATCACCCTCCGTCCTGGAAGTAGGCAGCTTCTGGGCCGTCGAGACGCTCTGGAAGTTCATGCCAAAGATCGCCGGAGTCCCCGGGTCGCCGGAACCATCGTGGTTGTGACCAGTGATCCAGTTAAGGACGGCCTGAACCTTGTAGTTGTCGTACTGCTGGGTCGCGAGGTTGTCGGTGGTCCAATCCGGCTGACTCGCGTCGGTCGGAGCGGCCGGGTTGGCGCTGCTGTTGATTTCGGGAGTAAAGTAATCATCAACCCCTTTCCCGGACGGACCGGACAGGATCAGGTAGGCGGGGTGCTTGTCGGACCACGCGGTCCGCAAATGGTGCCGGTGGGCCACCTCGAAAATCGTGTTCACCTGCAGGTATTGGTTGGGGTAGAGCGGCTGGCAAGTCGAGGGATCGACGGGCAGCTTCGAGGGATCAATCACGTTCACGGGGTTGCGGGTCATCTGCAGAATGTTGGCCCAAGGATCATTGCCCGGGGCCGGCACGATGCCCTGACCCGCGTCGAGGGCGCCTTGATTTTTGTCGATGGCCTCGAAGTAGGTGACCTCGGTGCCCGGCGCGATCCCGGCGCAGTCCGTGGTCCCTGGTGGGAGCAGCGCATGGTTCCAGGTATCGTCATAGTAGATGCCGGAGCTAGAAGGATTGCCTCCCGTCACTTGGCCGACCATTCCCGGGAAGGAGTCCGAGGGAAAGGGCGTGCTCGCGTTGGAGTAGTCGACGCCCTGCGCCATCAACGCTGCCATCGTGGATTTAGGGTGGGTCTGGACGTACCAAGCCAGGTCGGACTGATGCATTCCGTCGACCGACACCAGCAGCACGTGATCGACCCTTCCGCGGTTGCCGCCGTCGCCATAACCGCCGGCCACCGCCGGACCTACCCACACAATGCCGGCAACGGCGGCAGCGAGCATCGCGGGTGTGCACCGGAGTTTTTGGGGTCGCGGACGGGAGAATGCGCAGGTCTTATTTGCATCGTTTGACCGATTGGTAGGCGATTCGGTTTTCATAGGAATCTTTTTATTTTTCCTGTCGTCATGTCTCGACCCGAGCCGTCCGGTGGTGCTGATCCGCTCCTTTGGTTGACGGCGCGCGTTAGCCATTTCCGGGGGGAAGTTTCTGGCTGACTGGACCAAACCGTGCGTTGGAAGGCAACGCGGCGATTGTAACAATCTCTTGACAAAGACGGAGCGGGAGGCCGCGGCAAAGCGGGGGCTCGAAGCCCGACCGGCTTAGCCAGCGACCGCCTTTTTCGGATGGGCTGCGGCGCTTTGCACCGCGGTTCAGGCATTTCGAACTTTTTTCTTCCCGCCGGGCGTTCAGATCACGCTTGCTTAAGGCCTAGACTCGCCCTGAGTCGTTCCACGAGCGGTCGAACATGACGGTGGAAACGAATTACGTCGGGAAATACCCCCTCGCGCACACGCTGTTCGCCGAGCACCTCATAATCAGGAGGTTGCCGGAACATAGCTTCCAGCGGCAACCGGCAGGGCGCGGGGAAATAGACCTCGCGACGAAACGGAGCCTCGCCGAACCTGTCCAGCGCGCGTTGCAACTCGTTTCGCAATTCCTCGTACCCATGTGCCGCCGCTTTTTTGGCGGCGAACTCCGCGTCGTCCAGATTCATCACCACAGCGTCGTCTTTCCTCGCGAACGGAACGACCCCAGGGGGGCCATCGAGGAAGAATCCGTGATTTACAATTCGTCTGCCGGTCTCCCGCGCGAGCAGGTCTGTGGCCGCGTCGAGCATGAAGCGACAGAGATCGTGGCTCGGGCTGAACCCTTCCAGGGCATCTCCCGCGACCAGCGTGACAAAATTCTCCCGCAGCATCGCCGCCAGGCGGATCGTCCATTCGACAAAGGGTGTGACTTCCCCGGCCAAAATTATTCCGTAAATTGCCGTATCCGAAATCTCTCCCATCCAGCAACCCTCCCGGCAGTCATTCTCCCGCAGAATTTGTTGCGTTCTCGCGATCCGGGGTTCGCCTTGGCTGCCGGACCCGTCCGTCAAGATTGCAACCTTGGGATGATAACGTCGCAAAAATCCGAACGCACGAAGTTCGTGACCCGGATGCGCGATGACAAGGGCAGCGGAAACAGGCATGGCAGTCGTTGTGGTTTGATGCCTGACACAAACCATAGTCGTGAGGGCGGTTCCAGGGGAAGGTCAAAATGGCGTCACCGCTTCACTTCTTTGACTCTGGATTCAAGAGCCAACCTCGAGTTCCCCGATAGGCGTTAAACCGGGGTCCTCGTGAATTGAGCACCGCGCCGACCGGCCGCCGCGCAAAAGCCGGTAACACGCGGAAGAGCCGAGCCCGCGACTAGCTTAACTACTCAGTTGGGCGAGGCACCCTCCGCTTCCTGCAGTTCGGCCCGGACGGCGTCTACCATCATTCGGGCAACGTCCGCCATCCGGTACCTCGGCCGCCAGTTCAGGATGGCGGCGGCTTTGCCGGCGTCGCCTCGTCCAAACATGAGTTCCGTGGGACGATAAAGGTCGCCGTTAATGACGAGGTGATCCTCCAGTTTCAGGCCGGCGTGCTCAAAGGCCACCCTGGCAAACGTCTCGAGCTTTTCACTTTGGCCGGTCGCAATTACGAAATCCTGCGGTGTGTCGATCTGGAGCATCCGATGCATGGCATCGACGTACTCAGGCGCCCAGCCCCAATCCCGTCGGATTTCGACGTTTCCCAGGACGAGGGATTTTTGCCGGCCCGCGGCGATCCGGGTGGCCGCCGCTACAATTTTCTTGGTGACGAACCGCTCCGGCCGGAATGGGGACTCATGGTTAAAGAGGATTCCCGAGCAGGCAAAGAGCCCGTACGCTTCCCGATAATTGGCCACTTGCCAGTAGGCGGCGGATCTGGCAACCGCGTACGGACTTCGGGGATGAAACGGTGTATTTTCGTCTGCCGCCTGTCCGTGTAAATCCCCGAAACACTCGCCGGAGCCTGCGTTGTAGAAACGAATTGGTTTCCCGGTAAAGCGGATGGCTTCCAGGAGGGTGAGGGTCGCGCCGTAAATGCTTTCCTGCGTTTCGACCGGCTGTTCAAATGATAACGCAACTGACGATTGGCCCGCCAAATGATATACCTCCTCCGGTTCAAACTTGAACAGAACTTGGAGCACACTGCGAAAATCGTTCAAAGCAACGGAGGCATATTGGATTCGGTCCCGGATTCCCAGCCGATGAAGGTTATGGAAAGTGGCAACCTGGGCATCACGCGACGCGCCGCAAACCCAGTAACCTTTGTCCAGAAGCAGTTTCGCCAGATAGGCACCATCCTGGCCGGAGATACCGGTGATCAAGGCCCGTTTCATACAACGCTAGGTAATCAACAATGCAAATAAGCGCAATATGGAAGGAAACATCAACGCGGATCGCTTATAGGATCGAAGAAAGTGATGCTGTCTGAGTCCGGGCGCGAATTGCTGGCTTGGCAATCATCAATCCTTCTTTGTTAAGAGGAGAGTCAATGCGTGTGGAACCGTTTCCAGGTAAACCTTGCCATTCATGCGGCCGGGATCGGCCCGTACGGGTGGGCGTTGACCTAACCCCAATGCTCCCCGGCGCGGCCAACGGGGGCATTAAATTCGCAATTCTGCAACTTCTGGAAGGTCTGCTGGAGCGTTATCGCGATCAGATCCGGCTTACGCTGTTTGTGCCCGAAATCACCCGCCAGGAACTTGCGGCGCGTTTTGAAAACCGCACGGGGTTTCACTGCACTCGCGCCGGGCGACGACGGGGTTCTCTCTTGCGGGAAGCTTGCCGGGAGGTCCGAAGCCAGTCGATCATCCGGCGACTCGCGAGGCGCGAGAAACTCGATGTGCTTTATTCCCCGTTCGGCCGTCATCTGCCGGTTCCGGCGAACGTCTGCCTGGTTGCCTTGATTATGGACCTGCTGCATGAAGACTACCCGAAAAGTCTTACCTGGAAGGATCGTTTTTGGCGCCGATTGAACCTCAGGAAATTAGCTTTCAGCCGCGCCCGGTTTCAGGTACCGTCCGAGTTCACCCGGCAACGTCTCAAGGCTGTATACCGGATTCCGTACGCACGAACCTTCCGGACGTACTTGCTGATCCATGAGCGGCTTGGCCCCGGACGGAGATTTCAAGCCGCGCCATTCTTTTTCTACCCTGCAAGGCCGTGGAAGCACAAGAACCAGCAAACCCTCCTGCGCGCTTTTCGGCTTTATCGGGAACGGGCCGGGACCGATGCGTGGCGTCTGGTGTTGATTGCAGGCGACGATCAACGTGCGGCTAACCTCAAACGACTGGCCGCTGAGTTGGAACTGAGCGACCACGTGGATTTTACCGGAGACGTCAATGAAGAGCAACTGGCCGGTTACTATCGAAGCGCTGCAGCCCTGGTGTTTCCATCGTATTACGAAGGATTTGGGATTCCGTTACTCGAAGCCATGCATTTTGGCCTGCCGATCATCTGCGGTCGCGGCGGCAGCCAAACGGAAGTTGCGGGTGCGGCAGCGCTTTATGTTGACGTTGACAGTGTTGAAGAACTCGCCGGGGCGATGCGGCGGATTTCGTGCGACGCAGATCTGCGACAACGCCTGGCTCACTGCGGTCAGCGGCAATTGGCCCGGTTTGTCTGGCGGTCGGAGGTGCAAACGTTGGCGGATGCGTTCAGACAGGCTTCGGATGCACCCGCCGGCCACCCGGGCGGATGTGTAATTCGCCAGATTTTCCTGGTTGGGTTTGACTTGATTTATGCCTTGGTGGTGGTATTAGCGGCGGTCCGTGATCTGGCAAAGCCGAAAAACCGGGGCTCCCCCACGGGCTGAACCGTCCGCTAAGCAGCGAATCCATGTTAACAGGACTGATCGCATATACAAGGACTGCCCTCCTGTACCGCCTGTTGCGAGGTCGTTGGGTGACTCGAGAGGCTTTGCAACAATTCTCCGGCGATAGTCCCGAAAACGTCGCCTGGAAACTCCTGTTGAGTGCAGAAGGACTGGAACGCTGTTGCAATCTCAGTCTTGAACTTCATCTCCATTTTATTCACAACGCTCGCCTTAAAGTCGTTCGCACGTTGCTTCCACCCGGGGATGTCATCCTTGATTTAGGGGGTGCCTATTCACCTTTGTACCGGATGGGTTACCCTCACCCGTTCAAGAAACTTGTGCTGATTGATCTTCCTCCGGAACGACGGCACCAGGAATTCAGAAGGGTTGAACTCGAACGCCACAGCCGCGGAGGCGAGATTTCGATCTTATACGCCGATATGAGCGAACTTTCAGGCATCGACGATGGCAGCGTCGACCTGGTTTGGGCCGGTCAAGTGATTGAGCATTTGTCGCCTGAGACCGGCCGCCGCATGAGTCAGCACGTCTTTCGAGTGCTGCGTCGTGGTGGATCCTTTTGCCTCGATACGCCAAACGGCTTACTCTCGTCGATGCATGCAGCCACCGCCGGGAAAAGGATGATTCACCCCGACCATAAGATCGAGTACGGGCCATCCGATCTCCGTCGCATGCTAAAAGCCTGCGGCTTCGACATCGCCGTCGAGAAAGGCCTCTGTCACATGGTGCGCACGTTGCGGTCCGGACAATTCTCGTATGAAGACTTCATTTTTGGAAATCCGATTGCTGATGAGGTCGAAGACTCTTACTTGCAGTATTATCAATGCGTGAAACCCTGACGGGCATGGTAACGGCGCAAGCGCCGATGCCGAAAACGCAGTGCCGTGCGAGGCGGGTGCGCAATCAAGGGGTCGTATCTACCTTGAAATGCGCTTTGCGCGAAGTTCGAGGCCCGCCCATTTGGCCCGGACCTGACTCATGGCCGGGGCATGTGGTCCGCGCCAGGCCACCACTTGTACCATCGAGCGTCGAGCACCATTTTAATCAGCTGACGGCTGCTCTCGCACCAGGTCAGCCATTTGATTCCGTGAGGCTTGGGGATCCGTTCGCCGAGAGCCAGCCAGGTGCGCAGGGCATCGGCAAGCCTGTCCGGCTCGCGGCCATGGAAATAGTACGCGTGTTCACCGGCTACTTCCTGAAAAACCGGGATTGCCCGAGCAATAATTGGCAGCCCGTAGCAGGCGGCTTCAATCAGCGGCAGGCCGAAGCCTTCCCCCTCTGAGGCGGCGAGCAGTCCGCGAGCACGGCGGTAGATCTGTTCGAGCAACTCATCGCTTGCTGCCTGGAGCCAGAACAGGCGCGTGCCGTGTTGGGGGTGCACACGGATTTCCGCCGCAAGGTCCTCGATCATCCATCCCTGGTTGCCGACGATTACCAAACTTGCCTCGACGCCGTCTGCCCACAGGCGCTCCATAGCCCGAAGGGCCTGACGGTGACCTTTGCGCGGCTCCAAAGTGCCTACCATCAAAAAGGCGGGATAACGTGCAATCCTGGAAAAAAGCGCCGGCGCATCCGGCGGAAGTTCCGTGCTGGGCAGACTGGCGCGCAGGTCCCCGCCCAGATGAGAAAAGCCGATCGGGAACCGGCGGACGGGCGGTGAGTCCGCGCGAGCCAGCCAGTCATAAAGTTCGTCGGCAACGGTGCGCGAGTCACACACGATCCCGTCCGCGATTTCGACCAGCGCGCTGAGCCAGTTAGCCATCAGCGGCCCGACGGCTGGAAGAAAGACCTCCGGCCGAAGCAGAGGTAGAATGTCATAGACCATGAACACGGTTCGTAATCCCCGGTGGCGCTGCTTCGAAAACCAGCCTTTCAAGGTAGGTAAGACGTCAGGGCACCAATCGATTCCAAGGAACAGATCGCCTGAGCCCACCTCCACCGGATCGTCCTCCAGGCCCGCGTCGGGTAGATCAAGGCACCGGGATGTGAACCGGCGAGCGTAAAGGTATTGATCAGCAACCGCTCGAACCGGCTCGACCCGATACTTGTCCGGCGGGTTTGCGATGATGGCCATCGCCATGGCTCGAGTCACGCGCTGGATGCCGGTCCGGAGATCCGACGCCGCAACGTGCGTCACGTCGATCAGGATCTGGGGCCGCCCAAGCCGCTCCCGGTTGCCCGCAATTGCGACGGCGGTTGCCGCCAGGTCCGTGGCGGCCGGCCGAATCGGCGCGAGATAATGCCCGATCGCCTCCACCAGCGATTGCTCCCGCGCCGAGGGACTGTCTGCGTAGAAGTGCTCGATTGCCTCCCGGTAAAGGTCGGCCACGCGTTCCGGGTGATGCGTCCTGCGCACGTACAGCTGACCCTCGACGACGAGTTTCTGCCGGAGGTAGGGATCGGATTTCATCAAAACCAGCGCGTCGGATAACCGGGCATCACTGAACTGGTCCGGAAGCTTCAGGACCACTTCGTCAGGAAGCTCCGGTACCGCGCCGTGCGCGTTAACCACGAGCGGCACGCCGCCGCGTAAACAGTCGAAGATAGCGGCCGAGGTCTCGCCCCTGCTGCCGGTTCGAAGTTGTACGGCGATGTCGGCGGAAGCCAGGTAATCGCGGTATCGATCCTCGTCCACGTAATCTGTGATCGTGATCCGCGAACCTGCCTCACACTGCGCAATCCGCTCCAAGAGCCGTTTACCATAGTCGCCGCCCTCGTTACCGCCGACGAAAATCAATCGAGACGTCTCGTCCGCTGCAAGCGGTGAGTCAAGCCAGGCGTTGAGCAATCGATCGTTGAGTTTGCACGGTGCGATCCAGCCGAAGCTGCAAACGAGGAAGGCGCTGTCCGGTAAACCCAACCTCGCACGCGCGGCTTTACGTTGGCAGGCCTCAGGAGGAAAAGGCAGGAAGTCTACCCGGCGGAAACGCGTGGCCATTTGCTCTCCATAACACTGCCGGGCGTAGTCAATGGCGTGTTGCGAGTGAACGATCACGCCGACGCTCTCCTGCAAGACCTGCGCGTTGCACGGGTAGGCGTTAACCGTTTCGGCCGGATTCTCTTTCAGGTGGTCGAAGCATGAGAATCCATGCGCTGCATAGAGCGCGTTGACGAAGGCATTTCCGGCGTAGCCGGTCTCCTCCATCCACTTTAACAGCGAACTCAGGTAAAAGTCGTGCAGCGTCACCACGCCAGGGTGCCGGGCCAGCAGATCGAACATGTGTTTGTGCGCCGGCGAGTTCCCGAAGTGGTAGAGCACGCGATCAAACTTACCCGCGTTCAGTTCAAACCATCGGATGTCGCGAATGGCGAATCCGGCCACGACCCATGGGTCGGTGACTTCGGCCTGATCCACGATACAGGTGATTTCATAGTGGCGGGCAAGGTACGGCAATAAGCGGGCGGCGTAACCGGCAATCCCGCTCCGGACCGGAGGTAAAGGCGAAAGGAAGGCCAATCGAAGGGGACATTTTCCATCGGCAAATGAGACTCTCGACCCACGTTGCGCCTGCGACTTTGCCGCCAGCGCTTCGAACGACTGCAGGGCGGTGGCGGCGCTGGCGTTCCAGGTAAACGCCCTGGCCCTATCTAAGCCCCAAAGGGAGAGGCTTTGCCGGAATTTGCTATCCGTTAAAACTTCATTGAGCCGGGTTGCAATCTGTTTCGGCCGGTGCGGGTCAAACAACGCATCCTCACGGTTGATGATCTCCGAGACGCTCGTAAGGTTGGAGCCGATCACCGGGGCTCCACAAGCCATGGCTTCAACCGCGGGAAGTCCGAATCCTTCATGAAGCGACGGCAACACAAAAGCGATGCAGGTGCTATAAAGCAAAAGGAGTTGTTGGTCTGACACGTACCCGACGCTGATTACTTCATCGTGCGCCAATTCTCTCTTACGTTTCAAAAAGGCAAGGCGCCGGACCTCGTCGGGTTGGAGGTCGCCGATGAGCGCCAACTGGCAAGCCGCTCTCACGCATTTTGGCAATGACGAATATGCTTCGAGAAGTCCCTCCAGGTTTTTGCGAGGTTCGAGGCCTCCCGCGTATAGGAGAAACGGCCGCTGCAAGCCAAAAGCCGCCATCAACGATGCTTTGTCTTCGGTGGAGACTTCAACTCGTTTGAAAAACGGAGACACGCCAGCCGAAATGTTGACGATGCGTTCATCTGGGATTTGCAGTGCTTCAATCGCCTCGTTGCGCGACGCCTCAGAGATCGTCAGGATCAAATCGGCCCGCCTGAGCGACTGCATACGCCGCGCGTAAATGGCCCTGAAGGCGGGGCTCTGCAGGTATTTTTGCGGGTTCAGCAAAGGGATTAGATCGTACAAGGTTACGGCGGTAGGCACCCCGGCGTGCAACCGGCCGATCGAGGCGACAACCTCGTTGTGAAATCCCTCGAATAACGTTGAGGCATGCACGATGTCGGGACGCAAGCCGGCCAGAAAATTTTCGCGCACCAGTTCTGCCGCGTGCGCGCGCCAAGCGTTTGCGGGGTCAAGTTCAGCGACCGGCCCAGGCAATTCGAAAATGCGAATTCGCTCCGGAGGAACCAATCCGGCAAAGGCGTCACGGAGCGGATCAAGGGACTCCGGGAAGCGGCCGCTCAGGGCCAGCCAGACTTCGTGCCGCCCTGCTCCGGCGACGATGGCTTGCGCCAGGGCCAGCGAGTATCGGCCGATTCCGCGAAAGCGGCTATCACTTTGTGCGCCTTGCAGGTCCAGAACAATTCTCACCGGATATCAGTTGACCTCCTTGCTCCTGGTCACGGCAGCCTCTAACCTGCGAAAGATCGGACGCGCCGAGGCCGGCAAAACCGCTGAGATATCGGCGTCCATCCCGGTATTCGGCCCCGCGCCGCCGGTGCGGCTGGAGGCGGCAGAGCGGGCCTCGGACGGGTGGTCATCATCGGCAGAAACATCACCGGCCGCAGGCATTGCCGTGCCCGGAATGACGTCGTGAAGAGAGGCGGCCGTGTTCGGGGATAACCGCACGAACCTGGGCACGAGAGCGGCAAGCGGCGGATGGTTCACTAATACCCGCCTTCCCAGGGCCCGTAGCCCGCCCCCGGTGAGTTGATCACCGGCGACTCGAAGTCTCTGAAAGAGGCGCCGCATCATTCTGGACTGACTGGTGAGTTCTTCGCCCAAACGCCCGATCATCACGTCTCTCATGTTCGTTTCTTCAAGTATCGTCAACCCGTGCAGCGTCCTGCCGGGACCCGGTTGCACGGGTAGTTTCCTTTTCATAAGCGGAGACAACCTCCGGGGTCGGACCGAACATTTCGATGCGGCCGCGCTTCAGCCAAAGGCACACCTGGCTCATCCGCCGGACGTGCCCCAATCCATGACTAACCACGATCGCCGCGTGACCCTCGTTGATGATTTCCTCGATGCGCTTGAAACATTTTTGTTGAAATGCGGCATCTCCCACGGCGAGAACTTCATCTAAAATCACGATCTCCGGGTTGAGATGCGCTGCGACCGAAAACGCCAGTCGCACGTACATACCGCTCGAGTAGTTCTTAACCGGGACGTCGATGAACTCGCGAATTCCGGAAAACTCGACGATTGGATCAAATCGGGCGCGGATCTCTTTTCGGGAAAGCCCGAGCATTGCGCCGTTGAGATAAATGTTATCCCGACCCGAAAATTCAGGGTGAAACCCGGTTCCCACCTCAAGGAGACTGGCCACCCGGCCATAAACTTTCACGGTGCCAATGGTCGGTTGGGTGATCCTGGACAGGATCTTTACTAACGTCGACTTACCGGCACCGTTCTCACCGATGATCGCCAGGGTTTGTCCCTGCGAGACCTGGAACGAGACATCCCGAAGCGCCCAGAAGTGGCGCTTCGGGTTCACGTCGCCGATCATTTGGCTCGGATGAAGCAACCGGCGGAGTCTGTGCATCGCGTCCAAGGTAATATCCTCAAAAAACGCCTTCTGGTTGCGCTCCCCCAGGAAAAAGCATTTCGAAAGGTGAGAAGCCTCGATAATGGCAGGCATCAAATCGAGTCGGTGAAGGTGCCTTCGGCCCGCATGAAACGCCAGAGTCCCGCCGCCAAAATTATGAGGATAATCAGCGCGGCGATCAAGGCGGGCTGGGCGGGGGCGTGTTCCGTCCCGAAAAGGCTCGACCGGTAACACTCGACCACGCTTGCCATCGGGTTCAGCAGGAGTAAACCTTGCAGGTGGTCCGGAACCGACGACCGTGGATAAATCACCAGGCTGCCGTACATCCAGAGTTGCAGCGTGTATCCAACGATGATGTTCAAGTCCCGGTACCTGACCGTCGCCGACGCGATCAGACAGCCCAGGCCGAGGGCCAAGCCGGCCATTTCCAGGAGCCAGAGCGGAAGCAACGCAATCCGGGGGCTGAGGTCGACCTTGGCGCCGCCGAGTTTACAGGCGGCAACGACCAGCAAAAGGGTCAGCAACTGAGCCAGGAAATTCAGTAGATTCATGCTGATCTGGCTTAACGGGATCACCAACCGCGGGAAATAAATCTTCCGGAAGAGGCCACCGCTGCCGAGAAAGGTATAGGCAACCTGCGACAAACTGTTTGCGAAAAAGCTCCAGGCGATAATCCCGGACATGTAGAAGACGAGCGGCGGCAAGTCGCTCGTGGGGAGCCGGGCGATCTGGCCGAAAACCACGACGTAAACCAGGGCCGCAAGGAACGGCTGGAAGAAAAACCAGAGCGGACCCAGCACGGTTTGCTTGTATGCCGCCACAAAATCCCGTTTGACGAGGAGGATGAACAACTCGCGGTAATTCCATAACTCCCTCGGATGACTGCTGAGCAGGCTGCCGGCATCGACAACATAAGTCGGCTTTCGAACGCTCATTTGTCATTGGGCCAGGACGCCATCGAAGGACGTCGTTCGTCGATGGAAATCCGGGGACACTCGGGTACTGGACTCATAACTTTTCGCAGGCGTACAGAGGCGATGTACCCTTCAAAAACCGTTCCTGTAAAGCCTGAATTTGGCGACCTGTTTGCGCCGATGCTTGCCGGCAGATTGTGGTTGTGCTTGTACTCTGGACAGCGAAGACGGGCTGTGCGATCACTGGGGCCGGTTTTCGGTTGGTTATGCTGTTCACCGCACCTGTTTTCCTGTTTTTCTTTCTGCCGGCGTTCCTGGCACTTTACTTCGCGCTGCGCGGCCGACGAAACGCGGTGATACTGGCCGGCAGCCTGTTTTTCTACGCCTGGGCTGAACCGCGGTTTATTTTTTGGGTGCTTAGCTCCGCGGTGCTGGATTGGTGGCTAAGCCGCCTGATCGCGGGTGCACCCCGCCAAAGCGCCAAACGTGCCTGGCTGACGACGGGCATCACCGCTAATTTAGCCCTGCTTTTGTGGTTTAAGTATGCCAATTTCCTCTACGGGAGTTTGCTGGCAATGTGCGCCAGGGCCGGCATCGGCCCACCGCCGCTGGCCCACATTGCGCTGCCTATCGCGATCTCATTTATCGTTTTTGAGAAGATCACCTACCTGGTTGATGTGTACCGTAGGGTGGCCAATCCGGCCAACGATATCTTCAGCTATCTGACCTACGTGTTCTTTTTTCCCAAGCTGCTGGCCGGACCGATCATTCGTTATCACGACATCGAGCCCCAGTTCCACACGCGGGCGATTTCCTGGGAATCGATGCGTTCAGGCATTGCCCGCTTCGTGCTGGGCATGGGCAAAAAAGTATTGATTGCCGATTATGTCAGTCGAATCAGTGATCAAGCCTTCCAGCTTCAGCCGGAGCAACTCGACACCTGCACGGCCTGGCTGGGTGTTCTTTGCTTCACCATCCAGATTTATTTCGACTTTTCCGGCTATTCCGACATGGCGATCGGCCTCGGTCGCATGCTTGGTTTCCGCCTCAGGGAAAACTTCTGCAACCCCTACATCGCCGAAAATTTTACTGACTTCTGGCGCCGCTGGCACATCAGCCTGTCGAACTGGATTCGTGAGTATCTGTATATTCCTCTCGGCGGAAACCGAAAAGGTTCGACCCGGACGTATATAAATCTCTGCACGTGTTTCGTGCTTTCGGGGCTCTGGCACGGCGCCGCCTGGCATTTTGTCATCTGGGGCGCGTTTCACGGAATGATGCTTATGGCCGACCGGTTATTTTGGAGGGATCTTCAGCGGCACGTGCCGAGGCCGGCCAATGTGGCCATAACGTTTTTCCTGGTCATGATGAGCTGGGTCGTTTTTCGCTGCGACTCGTTCCGTCAGGCTGAAAACTACTTCATCGCCCTGTTTGTTCCCGGCAGGAGTGCTCCGAACCTGGTCTGGGTGAGCCCGGATATCGCGCTTATGCTCACGATGGGATTGCTGATTTCGTTTG
The DNA here is from genome assembly GCA_019247695.1 of Verrucomicrobiota bacterium. Taxonomy (NCBI): domain Bacteria; kingdom Pseudomonadati; phylum Verrucomicrobiota; species Verrucomicrobiota bacterium. The sequence continues at coordinate 39,478 of JAFBAP010000130.1, forward strand.
CGCCGCTGCTGCCGCGATTTATGCAGTTGCAGAACGTCTATGGCGCTCTTCGGTGGAGGCCGCTGGCCGAACTCCTGGCGTGCTTTCCGGTGTTTCTCATTGCACTCGCCAAAGTCTCAGTGAGTTCGTTTCAGAGTTTCATTTACTTCAGGTTTTAACCGGCCCGCGTGAAATGCGTTTAATCGAGAAAATCCTTGTGACGCTGTTTCTGGTACTGCTCGGAATCCCCGGCATCCTGGGATTGGCGTTCAGCAGCATACCCGGCCTGCCCCTGGAATGGAGGTGGCTGCAAAACGGTAGCCTGGCAGGGGTCCGGCAAGAGCTTAAGCCCACCCGCCTTACTTCGAAAAGCTGGTTCCGGACGGCGTTTCAGGAATTCGCCACGAAAAAAGCGAGTGAAACGTTTTTCGGACGCGACATGCTGATCCGAAGTCTGAATGAGGTGCTCTATCGAGGGTTCCGCAAATCGTACATGAGCGGCGAGACGCTGATCGTCGGCAACCACCGCGACTTATTCCAACTGCATTACCTCGCTTACTTCGGACACCTCGCCCCGAGCGCTTCGGAGGGATACCTGCAACACCTTACTGACGACATCGTTGCGGCCCGGCAACGTTTCCGGCGGCTGGGTTCTGAGATCATCGTTATGATCACCCCAAGCAAGACCAGCCTTTATCCGGAGGATGTACCTGATCGGTTTCGGGCGCATCCAGGTAAGGATGCCGCGACTCCGGCCGGCTATCGTCGTCTGGCCGCGCTTCTACAGCAAAAAGGCGTTCCGCTGGTTGATGGACGGGCGCTGAGCCTGCAACGCGTGCACGAGCTTCCGGGTCGTGGATTTGCGAAAACGGGGATCCACTGGACCTACCCGCTTGCCTGTTTCACCGTCCAGGCAGTTTTGGATGAACTTGGCCGGTTGAAAGGAACGCGGTACGCTTCGATCGAGCAGAGAAACCTGCGGGTTGATCACTCGCCTGAAGGGGTTGACCAGGACCTTTTCTCGCTGTTAAACCTTCTGGAAAGGCCAAAGGAATCCTACCTCCATGCGGACTTCAGGGTCAGCGACGAGCAGGCCGCCCGTCCGCATTCGCTGACGTTTGTCGGCGGCAGTTTCACCCATGAAATCATCGAGGTAATCGAGCGTTCCAGGGCCGCCGGTCACGTTGCTTACTACAATTATTTTGATACGTTCGTCGAGCATTGGCCCGAGCAATCGCTCGTCCAAAGACCGGAGGTTGCACAGATCCCCTGGGAGCGCGATTTTGCGCGTGCAGACGCCGTTGTGCTTGAAGTGAATGAAGCGGCGATCGTGTCCTCCTCTCACCTGACTCGCTTCCTTCAAGCCGCGCCGGAGTACCTTGAGCGAGTGCGGCCGGAAGCACGTCCTGACTTGACGGTTGGCGCCGTCCGTGAAGATCTGTCACGATAAGGGTGCACCGATGATGGCGGCCCCGTGTTGGGTTCGGAGCGGTTACAGCATTTCGGCGGCCATGAAGGTAAAATTTCGTCTTCCTTCCCAGCGCCCTGCCGGCGTTACACCTCCCAGACCGTATATACGGT
>JAFBAP010000131.1 GCA_019247695.1 Verrucomicrobiota bacterium
CCCGTTACCGGTTCCCCGAAGACGCGTTCAAAACACCCGGGGAACCGGGTTTTGACCTCACCGATGCTGACCTCGCGGCCTGATTCCCGGCTTAGCGAGGTCATCGTAACGCCGGCCAACCCGCAAGGCACGATGTGATCAAACCCATGGAGGTCCGAAGCGACGTTCAACGCGAGGCCGTGCATGGTGATCCATTTTCGCACGCCAACGCCGATGGACGCGATTTTTCGCTGGTGCACCCACACGCCCGTCTTGCCCGGCACCCGCTGGGACGCGACGCCGAACCCGGCCAGCAGGTCGATCAGCACGCCCTCCAGGTTCCGGAGGTAAAGGTGTAAATCGCGTCCCCGGGCGCGCAGGTCGAGGATGGGGTAAGCGACCAGTTGGCCCGGGCCGTGATAGGTGGCCTGGCCGCCGCGGTTGATCTCGAAGCTGGGATAAGGCAGCCGCTCCACCGGGCCGAGGCTGCTTTTGTCCGGGAGCCGTCCGATCGTATAAACCGGCTCGTGCTCCAGCAGAAAAACAACTTCTTCGCCCATCGCCAGGCAACGTTCCACCTGCGCTTCCTGCAACTTCAAACCTTCCTCGAACGTAAGCCGTCCGGCGTCAACGAACCGCGTCCTCATCTTCAGATGTTGCGGTATGCGCCGACCAGGGCATGCGGCGTCGCTTGCATTTGCAGGTGAGTCAACCCGATGGCCAGCGCATCGGCGGCGTCAGAGTCCGGGGTTTGTTCCAGCCCGAGCAATGCCCGTACCATGAAGCTGACCTGATCTTTCTGCGCATTGCCCCGGCCGACAACTGCCTGTTTGACCCGTTTCGGCGGGTATTCATAAATCAGAAGGCCGCGCTGGGCGACGGCCAGAAGCGCCGAGCCACGCGCCGCGCCCAGGGTGACGGCGGTTTTCGAGTTCTGCACGAAAATTACGCTTTCCACGGCGCAAAGTTCAGGCCGGTAACGTTCAACCAGGGCGGCGATCGTCCGATGAATTTCCACCAGGCACGAGCTCATGCAAAGCGAAGCGTCGTTTCTGATCACGCCGAAATCTAAAACGCGCACCTGGCTTGAACTTCGTTCGAGCAAAGCGTAACCCGAATTTCGGAGGGCAGGGTCGAGCGCGATCAAACGCATGGCGCGGAGTATAGGCGCTTGCACGTCGCGAGTCACGCACCGCCCACGGCCCGGGTGCGCTTGCGGCCGGCTCCAGTTGGCCGATCTTTCCTGGCCGGTCGACGATTATGCAAACAACCATGCGCGCCCTCGTAAAGAAACAACGGTCCCCCGGCCTCTGGCTGGAAGAAGTGCCGAGGCCGGAGCCGGGCGGGTTTGAGGTCCTGATCCGGGTGCTGCGCGCCTCAATCTGTGGAACGGATGTGCACATTTACGAATGGGATGCATGGGCGCAGAAAACCATCCCGACGCCGATGGTGATCGGCCATGAATTCGTCGGCGTGATTACCGAGGCGGGCCGGTTCGTGCACGACTTTCAACCGGGCATGATCGTTACCGGAGAAGGCCACGTCGTCTGCGGACGATGCCGCAACTGCCTCGCGGGCAGACGGCACCTTTGCAATCAGACCAGCGGGGTTGGCGTCAACCGGCCGGGAGCATTTGCCGAGTACCTTACCATCCCGGAAACCAACGTTTGGTTGGCGGATCCCAAAATCCCCCTGGAGATCCTTTCCTGTTTCGATCCCCTCGGGAACGCGGTCCACACCGCCCTGTCCTTCGACGTGCTGGGTGAGGACGTGCTGATCACCGGGGCCGGTCCGATCGGTCTGATGGCGGTGCCCATCGTCCGGCACGCCGGCGCCCGTTACGTCGTCATCACCGACGTGAACCCGTACCGGCTGGAGTTGGCCCGCCGTTTGGGGGTGACGGTTGCCCTGGACGTCCGGACCGGCAGCCTGCACGAGGTAATGAGCAGGTTGGGGATGAAAGAAGGATTCGACGTCGGCCTGGAAATGTCCGGAGACGCCGGCGCGCTCAACAGCATGCTGGCCGCGATGTGCCATGGCGGCAAGCTGGCCCTTTTGGGTATCCAATCAAAAAAGGCGGCCATCGACTGGGACCTGGTGGTCTTTAACGGCCTGACGATCAAGGGCATTTACGGACGGGAAATGTACGAGACCTGGTACAAGATGACGGCGTTGATCCAGTCGGGCCTCGATATTGCCCCGGTAATCACCCACCATTTCCCGTTCGATGCGTACGAGGAAGCGTTCAAGTTGATGCGCAGCGGGCAATCCGGCAAGATCGTCCTGCACTGGGAAAACGCTCCCGTGCCCCCGCAGGCCGTCACGTTGAAACCCGAATAAGTTTTGCGATGCGCCCATGCTGAATGGATTTTCCGATCACCTGACGCGGCAGCTTGCCGACATCGAACGGCAGGGTCTGCTGAAACGCGAACGCACCCTCGCATCGCGGCAAGGGCCATGGGTCCAAACGGCCGGCGGGCGCGACGTGCTGAACTTCTGCTCCAATAACTATCTCGGACTGGCCGATCATCCCGAAGTCATCCAGGCCGCGCGTGAGGCACTGGATCGCTGGGGATTCGGCCTGGCCTCCGTCCGGTTCATCTGCGGCACCCAGGAGATCCACCGGGAACTTGAAGCGGCGCTCACCCGGTTCCATGGCACGGAAGACAGCATCCTGTACGGCAGTTGTTTCGACGCGAACGGCGGCCTGTTTGAGACTTTGCTCGCGCCCGATGACGCCGTGATCAGCGATGAGCTGAACCATGCTTCCATCATAGACGGCATCCGCCTCTGCAAAGCCACCCGGTACCGGTACCGCCACAACGACATGGATGATCTTGAAGCCAGGCTGCGGGAGGCGCAGTCCGCGCGCTACCGTCTGATCGCCACCGACGGCGTGTTTTCCATGGACGGCACGATTGCCAACCTGCGCGCCATCTGCGACCTCGCGGAGCGGTACGGCGCCATGGTGATGATCGACGAGTGTCATGCGGCCGGCTTTCTCGGCAAAACCGGCCGCGGCACACCCGAATACTGCGGGGTGGGCGACCGGGTCGACATCATCACCGGCACCCTCGGCAAGGCGCTCGGAGGCGGCAGCGGCGGGTACCTGACCGGGCGCAAACTGATCGTTGAGCTCCTACGGCAGCGCTCGCGCCCATACCTCTTCTCCAATAGCGTCACTCCCAGCGTCATCGCAGGTTCATTAAAGGCGATCGAAATTGCGTCCCGTTCCACCGAGTTGCGCGACCGGCTGGAGCGCAACACGCGGTGGTTCCGGGCTGCCCTGGCCCGGCGCGGTCTCACCATCAAGCCCGGCGAGCACCCGATCGTTCCCGTCATGATCGGTGACGCCGCCCTGTCGCAGAAAACCGCCGACCGCCTTCTCGAACGCGGCTTGTACGTGATCGGCTTCTTTTATCCGGTGGTGCCGCACGGAACCGCCCGAATCCGTACCCAGGTGTCGGCTGCCCATTCGGATGCAGACCTCGAGTTCGCAGTCGAGCAGTTCGCCGCCGTCCGCGACGAGTTAGGCGGCTTCTGAAAAATGCCACAAATGGAAGAGGGTGGCGGGTAACGCCTAACGAGTAACGAATAGCGGGTGGCGGGTGGAAGACCGCGAGCCGAAGTTGTTCCCGGTAAAGAGTGCCGCGCGTCAGCCCAGGAAGAACTGCCGGGAGTGAATTGGAGGCCTCGACGCCCCCCATTCGTTACCCGCTACCCGTTACCCGTTACCCGCCACTCTTCTCCATTCGTGGCATTTTTTGCCAGCCGGTGACGAGATTCGAACTCGTGACCGCTCGATTACGAATCGAGTGCTCTACCACTGAGCTACACCGGCGCGGGGCTGAGAGTGCTACGTATCGCCCTGTGGCATCTCCCCGTCAAGCTCCGGGTTAAATGCCTGAACCGACGCAGAACAAAAAATCACAAAAAAGAGAAAAACTGGGTCACAATTCAAGCGTGCGTGGCGTCGTGACCTCGACTGCCTGCGAATGAAAACCGGACCTGAATTATCAGTCCTATCGTATTTGCATCAGCAGTATTCTCTGGCATCTTGCCATCCCGGACTTGGAGCGGTAAGAGCTTTTTGCTCCGGTCAAAGTTCGAGACTTGCGATCGGCTTGCGATGGGTAATCGAAATTGTTTCTCGCCAGGGCTTCCAGCGGGGGTGCATCGCCGGCAGAACGCACGGGTTTCCTCGTCGAGCATTCAGCCTATGATGCTGATGGGCGGGCTTGGTTGCCGTTGCCGAGGCACCAAACGCGGCGATGTGACGTCCGTAATTCCGCCGGCTTGCGCTGGAGAGTGGATGCCTTTATTTCCCTGGCCGGGAACAACCGGTTAAAAAACCAAGAGTCTTACTTTCCTCTCGATGCCGTTCTGATCCGTCAAAAATAACCGCCGCACATTGATGCCACGCCCGTGAACCCAGCCGATCTCAGCGTTCAACCATCCAATCCGTCCAGTCCAGCCGTCAATCCTCGCGAGCTTAGTCGGGAGGCCAACGCGCCCGAGCAGGTCCACACGTGGCTCCGGATGGATCCGTCACTGGCCTCGGCCGTCCTGTCCAAAACAGAGGAAGAATTGCTTGGGGGCCTGGCGGCGTTGATGCGCAACAAGGTCGAGACGGAAACCGCCGTCCGCCGTCTGTCCCAGATTCTGGCGGAAACCGGCCAGGCGCAGAACGAGCTGGAACGCATCCGGCAACAGGTCCGGCAGGCCGAAGATGAACTGGCGGTTCGCATGGACGAGCAACAGCGGGTCAGGGAGCAGTTGCTGGAGAGCCAGGCATTACTCCGGGTGCGCCAGGAGCAAGCCGCCGAGTATCGGGAAATGTGGAGCTCGTTTCAGGCCGACGCCGAGCAGGTGCGCCGTGACCTGGCCCAACTCCGTACTGAGGCCCTGGCTGCTCGACCCGATCCGGACGCCGCTGCCGGCCTGGAAGAACGTCTGGCGCAGGCAAGGACGGAGGTGGATTCCGCGTTGCGGGAGAAGGGGGGATTGGAAGTTGAACTGCATCAGCTCCGCGAACAGCGGGATCAGCTCTCTGCAGAAGTAGCCGATCTGCGCCGCGAACTGGAAGAGCGCCAGGTTGCACTTGAGACCCTGAAGGGCGAAATCGAGCGCTCGGAAGGACGCCGGAATCCCTCAGATCAGTCGACCCCTTTGGGTTCCGTCCGGTCCGGCCAACCCGAAGCCCAAACCGCCCCGGCCGCTCCGGAGGACGAACAGACGCTGCGCCTGCCGTTCCAACTTGAGGAGAAACCGCGTGACTTGGCGGGCCCGGAGCTTCCCTGGCGCGAAGGTAAGCCGGATTCATTTGTGCAAGGCGCCTCGACGCTCCAGGAACTGCATGACCGGACCGGCTTTGAATCCTATGCCGCGCAGTTGCGCGACGCCGAAGCGGTTGCAACCCGGGCTGATGAAAAGAGCATCGGTTTGCCGTTGTGGTTCGGCCAACCTCTGCCGCCCGTCGCAGAAGGCTTTGATCCTTACCGGTTGGAAAGCGAATTTTTCTCCGACGAACCGCTCGACGCGCAAGTGGTCGCAGAGTTGGTGGCGAAGCTGCCGGGACTCGACGGTTGTTTGATCGTTCAGAACCGCGGCCCGGTGCTCGCTTCACGCTTGGCCGAACATTATTACGAGCAACTCCGGGTACCCGACCGGGATTACTCGCTCCTGTTCGGGCGGCTTCCGAACCGCCGGGATGACCTGCGACTGCCGGAAGGCCAGGTGGCGATCTATCAGCTCGAAAACGGCTTCGTAACGGTGACGCAGATGGATCACATCTTCATGATCACGACGAGCGGTCAGCCTCGGCTCAAACCGGGCATGCCCCACAAACTTCTCACGATCGCCTGCGAGTTGTCGAAAATGTATCCCCAGCAGGAGTACGAGGTGGCGAGTAACGGGTAACGAGTTCGGGGTTCGGGGTTCGGAGTTCGGAGTTCGGTCACACGGCGGGCACAGCGGGATTGGCGGGCACGGCGACAGAGTTCACACGGCGAACACGGCGGACCACGGCGACCACGGCGGGAAGAGGAAAGAGTTCGGAGTTCGGAGTTCGGAGTTC
>JAFBAP010000132.1 GCA_019247695.1 Verrucomicrobiota bacterium
TGCAAACCCTTGCGTCCCAGCATGTTACAAGGGAATGTTCGTCCGAACATACATAATGTAACTGGTTGGAAGGCAGCCGCTTCTGAAAACGAGCTCCCAGATGTGGGTAACAACAAGAGGATTACCCTGGGAAGGCGTTTCCCCCCCCGACCCAGCCCTGAAGGGTCGGCAGAAAGCGTTGCCGACGGGTTCTACCGCCCCTTCAGGGCTAGATCGAGATTTTACGGTTACCCAGGGTAAACCCTCGGCTAGGTTCCTTTGGCCCTTCAGGCCATCAAACCGTCCGCCAGCCGGTTGGGCCTGAGACCGATTCAACCAGCTACGGAGCATCCTCCGGTGCCGACGCCCCCCTGAGCCGGCATTCTACCGAGATAGCGATCTGAATGGGATTAATGGCCACAACTTTGCGAAATGACCAACTAGGATGGTGAACTCGCGCCAGCGCCGGCGGATCCTTTTCCCATCAAAAACTAAAAACTGGCCTTAAGCTGCCTTCATCGGCAGACCATATCGGGTGATACCGCTGGTACTTGTGCTTCGTCGGCCACGTTGGCCTTTTTGTCGAGAAACTGGATTTCGACGCACTCGCGAACTTTTGATTGCTTCGGCAAGGACTCCTGCGCGTCACTTAGGAGGTGCAAGAGGTTAAAGAATGCATCGCCGAAAAAGCTCGAAATGTGCGGCTCAAGTTCATCGTGATTGTGAGCGAGCCTTGCAAGCTCATTAAACAAACGCCGGATTTGAGAGAAGTGGTATTTGATGGCTTCAACAAAGGTCATTTTCTTTCCGATGGTCAGAATCATTCTTTCCTCGGTGACCCTGCAATAATCCTCGAGCAGTTTTAGTGTGAGGTCAGCGTCGTTGCCCGATTCGATTTTTGAGATCGTTCCTTGTGTTACGCCTAAGGCGTCCGCCAATTGCTTTTGCGTCAATCCCTTTCGAAGTCGCGATTTTGCGAGATGAGCAGCAATGCGCGATTGGTTTACCGCGGCTTTGACCTTTTTTACCTCCCGGTCAGTGCTTCCCAAGTCGCGCATCATTTCTGCGACGTCGGAGTAGCTCTTTGGGCTCAGTTCAAGCCCGTCGGATTCATCGGCGTTCATGGTCGTTTAAAATTCCTGGAGGGAATTCGGCAATTGGTTCGCAAACTTGATTGAAAGTTTGATGTCATTCTGTTGGGAATCTTTGTCCCCTATCGTTATCAAACAGACTTCACAGTTCTTCATCAGGGGGTACGCTCATGTTTTTTCCGATAACGCTCGTAACATTGCCTAAACCTCGCCGTAAACCGGAGCTTCCACGCTACCGGGTTCTCATCCATCTGTTCGGCCGGAAGTATTCCTTATAGGAATATTTCAGGCAAGAATAATTTGTAACGTTACAAGTTGTTCCGGATTTTCCGCCCCGGCCACCCACCGACCAAGGGAGGCTCAAACGCCCGGCCCCAGAGGTTCGAACTCGCCACCGCAGCGGACCTTTTTCCTCTCATACAAAGCCGCTTCGGCCGCCGGGCAAAGCGGCGGTCGTCTGAGGCTAAGCGCCCTCGAGTTTAGAGGGTGCGCCCTCTAGTGGGATCAGGTATGATTCCGTACTGCCCGCAGGGGCGACCGGTTACCCTATGACTACCCTTCCTCAACCGCCCCCGGTCCACTTCGATGCCGTGCGCCGGTTTACCATCGAGGAGTATTACCGGTTGGTGGAGGCCGGCATCCTCGAGGAGGACGCGCGGGTCGAGCTGCTGGACGGCCAAATCATTCCCATGGCGCCGATCGGACCCGAACACCACTGGATTTTGGAGGAACTCAACGAGGCCTTCATGCGCCAACTCGATGAGCGCTTTAAGGTCGGTCCGGGCCGGTCCCTGCCGATCCGGCCCCACGACGTGCCCGAGCCGGACCTGGTGCTTTACCGGCCCGGGATCGGTCGACGCCAGCACGTCAGCGCCGCGGACGTGCTGCTGGTCATCGAGGTCGCCGACAGCACCCTCAGCCACGACCTGGGGTACAAAGCGGACCTCTACCGGCGGGCCAAGATCCCAGAATATTGGGTGGTTGACGTCCGCCACCGGTGCCTGCGGGTCTTTACGCTGGCAGGCGACCGTTATGAAACGACGATCGTCAGGGAAGGCAAGGTATCGCCGCAGGCGTTGCCGGGCGTCGAGGTCGATGTGACGGCCCTGTTGTTCGGCGGGGCTTGAGTCAGCCCGGGTTCTGCCGGTTGACTAAAGGGGAGCGACTTTAGGAGCGAACCGAGGGAGAACGCAAAAAACCTCGTTACTCCTGTCCCCGACTCCAGGCGAGAGCGGGTCCTGCCGCGCGAGCGGCCGCCAGCGGGTCCCCCTCCAGCCGCAGCGCGTCGGCAAAGCTCCAGGCGTCCAAATGATCGTTCTTGGTGCCGGGGGGCTTTGCGCTCCCGATAGCGCGGCGCGGCTTTGGGGTTGAGCGGGTAGATGGTGCAATCGGGCGTTTGGAGCGGTTGGTCGATGACGGGGCCTTGGCTCTCGTTCGCTCGCCACGGCTAACGGCGCATAACGGGCGGCTTGCTGCCGCCAGGATTGCCAGCCGGCGGCGGTGAGGAGGAGGGCAGGATGCTTGTGCTTGACCCAGTCGATGCCGGCGAAGTGAGCGAAGGGCGTTTAGGGGGGTAACCATCGCGACTTTCTGTTCGGGGGTTTTGGTGCCGGGGTGCGCAACTTTTACCTTCGCTTCAGGCCTTAGTCGACCTGACACAGGATCCTCTCGGGAGGTCGTTCTCTCAGGCTTTAGGACTCCAAGCCTCCGGCTCGGCCGGTGATCTTCGGAAGGCTCTCGTGAAGCGAGAACCAGTAGCCCGTGCCGGTCCGGAGGCAACGCTGCCGTCAACCTTTTGGCCTGGCCCGGAGTTGTTCACAAGCCCGGGCTGGGTCGCGGCCAAGTTATGCGCAAGCGCCGCGGCGGAGGACGGCTTGGGCGAAGCCTTCGGTCGGCGCTTGCGCATAACTGTGGAAACGGCATCAGGACGAATTGACGTGCCCCGACCAACCGCCGACTCGGGAGGCGGAACGCCCGACCCCAGCGAAGGCCGGGCAATACGCTGTTTCAGCCAGCGGGTGGTGGGCCTTATCAGACTCCAGCCGAGCATGCGCGCTCAGGGCAACTCCTATGAAAATGTGATGGTCGAAGCGTTCTTCAGCACGTTGAAAACCGAAGCCTTTCCTCCTGACCGGGTCTTTATACCATTTCGATGACCATGAAGGTAAAATGTTGTCTTCCGTCCCAGGTGCCCTGCCAGCTTTAAACCTATTCGACCGTATAAACGGTCTAGGCCCAACGGGCCGGGAGACCTTAGCCCAGGGTCTCACCCCCCTGCCATTTAGTTAAGGATACAAGGCCGGGTACTGCTTTGGTCCCGCAGGGACGGCTGATGTTAGGCAGGTACGTTAGTGCCTGTGCGGGCGTTCCCCAGGAGTTGCACTCCCTCGGGACGCCTGAAGGCGTGCGCCGGGCCGGGCGGGCGTCAACGGTGGGGCGCCGTTCGGGCGTTCGTCGCCGAGGGTCGCGCCGTGTCTGGCTGGCCCTTCGGGAGTCGGCATCCTCTGGGGCAGCGTTTCAGGCGTCCCGACGGGACGCGAGCCCTCTTAAATGTCCCGTCCAGGGACTGAAGTCCCTGGCTAAGATCAGCCGTCCCTGCGGGACGAAAGCGTCGCCTATCCATCGGCCCTTAACTAAATGGCAGTGGGGTTTACCCTGGGAACGCACCCCTCCCCGATCGAGCCCTCCTAAGGCGTCACGTCCGTACGCCCTCCCTAACAAACGCCCGCCCCGCCGGGTTGGATTTGCTGAAGGGGCGAAAGAACCCGTGAGCCACGCCTTCTGCCGCCCCTTCAGGGCTTGATCATGATTTTACGGTTACCCAGGGTAAACCCTGGGCTATGGTCTACCGGCCCGTTGGGCCTAAGACAAAAATTTTTACCTCGATGGTCATCGAAATAAAGGTCCCCCGGCCCGTTGCGCCCAAGACCGACTCACCCAGCTACGGAGCATCCTCCGGCGCCGATACCCCCTGAGCCGGCATTCTACCGGGATAACTATCTGAATGGTATTACCTCGAGTGGGGACCGGCCTGCACCTAAATCGTGGACTGCCGCGCCTGAGGCGACGGCAATCATGCCCTGACGCCCCCGGAGAATGTCTGGACGAAATAGCGGCGGGCAAACCCGAACGCGACCACGGCCGGCAGCATGTAGAGGATCGCGAGTGCGCTCAAGAAGCCGTAGTCGATCTGCTGGATGCGCAGGAAAGCGCGGAACAAGCCAAGCGGCAGCATCTGCAGCTCGGATGAAGACAGGAAGATCAACGGCATAAGGAAATCGCCCCATGCGGAAATGAAGGCAAAGATGCCTGCCGCACCGAGACCCGGGAGGGCGAGCGGCGCGATGACAAGGCGAATCCGTTGGAACAGGCCTGCCCCGTCAACGAGCGCCGCCTCTTCATAGTCGTACGGGATTGTGTCGAAGTAGGTTTTCATGATCCAGAGCGCGAGCGGCAACTGCATGGCGGCAAAGACCAGGATCAAGCCAAGATACCCATCGATCAAGCCGACCACGAGCATGGCCGGGCGGACGAGTCCGGGAGCTAGAAGGCTGCGGACAAGAGACCCGACCGCGTTGTTCGCGGTGAGCAGGATGCTGTAGAGCGGGACGACCAGGGCCGGCGGCGGCACGACGCGGACTAAAATGATCGTGTAGAGGAACGGCCGTTTCCACCAGGCGCGCGTGCGTGACAACGCGTAGCCGCCAAAGCCGGAGAAGACCAGGACGATGAAGGTAGCGGCCCCGACGACCACGAACGAGTTGAAAAACCATCGAACGCCTCCCTCGCGCGCAAAAATGCCGATGTAATTGTTAAGGGTCCACGGGCCGGGCCACCTTAGGAACAGTGATGCGTTCGCGTCAAAGGAGGCGAGAACGAGCCAGATGAACGGGATCGCGCAGTAAAGGGAGATCAGCGAAAGGGTTGCATACGCGACCGCGTCGCCGCGCCGGGGTCTTGGAACAGCGGGTTGCGTTTTGCTCATGGCTTTAAACCTGGACTTTAAGGGCGCGCACGTAGAGCAACCCGATCGCCATTGAAATGACGAGCGTGACCACCGCCACCGCCGAACCGAACCCGAGCTGAAAGGCGGTGAAAGACTGGTTGTAGATGTAGATGCCGATGATCTCGGTGGCATTGCCGGGCCCCCCGCGGGTAAGCGCGTAGATGAAGCCGAAGATTGAGATGGTTGTGACCGTCGAGACCAGCATGTAAAGGAAGATCGTCGGCATGATCAGCGGAAGGGTGATGAACCGGAAGACCTGACCATCGGAGGCACCGTCGATCCGGGCGGCTTCACGAATTTCGTTGGGCACAGCGCTCAGACCCGCCGTCATCAGGATCATCGCCGCGGCGATGCCGCGCCAGGTGTTAACCACAATGATCATGGCCAGGGGAAAATCCTGCAGCCATTGCACCGGCGCGATCCCCAAGCCGCCCAGTAACCGGTTCAGCGTCCCGTGTTCGCCGCCGGCCAGCATTGAGATCCAGATGAAGCCGGCGACCACTTCCGGCACGGCGTTCGGCAACAGGATGATGGAGTTGATCAGACTTCCAAAGCGCAACGGCCGGCGCAGGAGCACGGCGGAAACGAGCCCCAGGACGAACTGGCCGATCACGGCGGAGCCCAGCACAAACCAAAAGGTAACAACCAGCGAGTTCCAGAAGCCGGCATCCGCAAACAGGCGCACGTAGTTGCGCGTGCCGACGAAACGGGGATGGGTTGCCGCCACGCCAACCAGCGAGGCATTCGTCAGGCTCAGGTAGATCGAGTAAAACGCCGGGTAGACGACGAGAGCACCGAGCAGGAGGATGCAGGGGAGAAGGAGGAGCTGAAGCTGCCAGGAGGTGCGTTGATGGTACGTCATCGTTTGGGCTTGCCGTCAGGGTAGAAATCCGCGGGTAAGCCGCGTCGCACGGGGATACCGGAGACGACCGCGGGGCAGCGGTCGTCTCCGGTTACAGAATATTGAAGAGTTATTTGACGGATTCGTCGCCGACCACCTCTTTGACGTAGTCGACCAGGATCTTCTGAGCGCCGGCCGCATCGGCTTTCTTGCGGAGTTGCGCCTCGGTCGCGCGCGCCACCCCTTCGGCCACCGCCGAGAAACCCTCGGCGGTTTTCAGAAAGGTTCCGGTGCCGCTCTTCAGGGCGGCGAGAATCGGAACCAGCGCCTTGAGCTTTTGGAAATCCGGGTCAGCCGCCGCGTCCGTTCGGCCCGGGATATTTCCGAGATTCTGCGCGTACGCGACATCGGCCTTAACGGAACCGAGCTCGAGCAGGACCTTTTTGGCGAGCCCGGCATCGGCCGACTTGGCGTTAACGGCCCATGGGCTCTCAAGGTCGACCAACACGTACTGCCCACCTTGCTTGCCGGGAACCTGCCAGCTGCCGACGACTTCCGTAACGTTCGGGATCGGGTTCTTGCTCTCCGGGCCCCAGTCATAGATGTAGCACCATGACCCGCTCGTCGTTATAACCAGCTTGCCGGCCGGAAACATCTCGTACTTCGGCACTACCCACGGCTCCGGCTCCAGCAGCGGCTGGACCGGCATCAGGTCGTTGTTGATGAGATCCGCATAAAAGCCGAAGGCGTCCTTTATTCCTTGACCGGTGAGATTGAGCGTACCGTCATCATTGGCGATCTGTGGCGTCGCGGTGCCAACGATCAAAAGCCGGAAGCCTTCGACGAAGGAACCGCCGCCCCACGTCACTCCCGCCGGGAAGAGTAGGCCGTAGGCGCCGGTCTTCGTTTTGATTTCCTTGGCGCGGTCGAGAAGCTCGGCCCACGTCTTCGGTTGCTCGGTCGGAATGCCAGCCTTTTCCAGGATGTCGCGACGGTAGTAGAGCTGCTGGACATTCAGCATGGCAGGCAGAACGTACACCTGACCATCTTTGCCGGTCGCCATAGCTTTGGCGGCATCAACCAACTGCGGATAGCCTTCCCAAGCCTTGAGTTCCGCGGTGATGGAAGCCAGATAGCCGGCCGCGACGGTGTCGGCGACATCCTGACCGTGGGGTAGAGTAAAGATGTCGGGGGCATTGCCCGCGCGAAGTTCGGTCAGAAGCTTGGTTAGATAATCTTTTTCCGGGGCGGGATACTCGACCACTTCAAGGTGGACGTTGTACTTTTTTTCTATGTCCGGCACGACCTTCTTGAGCGCATCGATCCGTGCCTGACGATGCTCGGCGATACGGATCGTCGCAGCCTGGGCGGAGCCGATGGCAACCGCCCAGGCCAGGCACATGCCGGCCAGGACTCTTCCTTTAGACATGCAGCCTCCTTGTCGTCGGGCGAGGCGGCCACGGCCGAGCTCGCCGGTGTTGTGTACGCGTGTTCATAAAGGCCTGGTGTATACGTTTTCGAAAATGGTGTAAACGTCCTCATGATGGCGGCGACAAACGAGGGCTTGCGGCTTGGCGTGATCGGCACGGGACACATGGCGGCAGAGTATGCGCGCCGCTGGGTCTCGATGCCGGAGATCGCATTTACAGCGGTGGCCGACGTCAATGCCGCGTCACGGCGGCGGTATATCGATATTTGCCGGCACGGGGGACGACCGGAGCCGCGGGAATTCGACGATTTCCGGTTGATGCTCGCGGCCTGCCGTCACGATCTGGACGCGGTTTACGTGTCTACACCGCACGCGCTGCACGCCGAGCAGGCCGTCGGCGTGGTCGAGTCCGGCCTGGACCTGCTCCTCGAGAAGCCGATGGTAACCACGGTGGCGGAGGCCCAACGGTTGATTTCGGCCCGAGACCAGAGCCGGTCCGTCGTCGTCACCGCCTTTCAGGGCGCCCTGTCGCCATTGGTCGCCGATACGCGCAAACGTGCCCGGGCCGGTGAATTCGGCGAACTGGTGAGCGCGGCCGCTACGATCTGGGAGAATTGGTCCGCACGCTACGAGGGGCACTGGAAGCAGCAACCGGCCCTTTCGGGGGGCGGCTTCATGTTCGATACCGGCGCGCACATGATTAACACCGTCTGCCTTTTGGCGGACGCAGATTGTGAACGAATTTCCGCCTTCACGAACAACCGCGACCGCAGCGTCGAGGTGGCGTGTGCAGTCGCAGGCCGGTTAACCACCGGCACCCTTCTGACCCTGAATGCCGCAGGCGACGGGCCGCCCGGCTGCGCCTCGCTCCTAACTTTCTTTTATACCCGGGCGATCGTACGGGTCGACGCCTGGGGCGTCTGGCGGGAGATTGCCACGGCCGGAAATCCGGGGATTCGTGACGAGCTTGAAATCACGCACAATCCGATGAAGAGTTTTCTCGCCATCCGTGCAGGCAGGATGGAGAACCTGTCGACCGCCGAAGCCGGGCTGCGTTTTGCGCGCCTCTGGGACGCGATCAAAACGTCTGCCGCCCGAGACGGCGAACCCGTCGCGGTACTTCCCGGTTCAGGGACGCCGGGGTAATGAAGTTGGAGTCCCTATTCGCGCACCAAGCGTCCTATCGCAATCGCTTCACTGTGAATATCTGCACGAGAGTTAAACTGAAAGGCGATCGGTTCGCCGCTTCGATTTATCCGGAATGTGATAACGCCGCTCCCTACGCCACCGGTGCGTCCCGTTCGGCTATCGTCGTCATGACGAATACCGCTTGAGTCGTAAACTTCCACGCCATAAGAATCGCCGGATTTCAAAACCGGCGTGGCGGCCACGATAACAACGTGACCGGTGTCCCCGGATTCCCGGGTCGACGCCTGAAGCGCCCAAGCGATGATGTCACCTCGCCGGGCATCGCCGAGTTGATGAACCGCTTGCCACCCGGGCACAGGCTGCTCGCGCAACCGGTTCAGGAATCGAAAGTACACGGCAGCCCGCGGGCGTACGTGCCCGGGTTCAACGGGGATTTGGCTGAATCTCTCGGGGGCGACCTGCTTCAGGAGATAGTCCACGAACCCTGAACAGTCCAGGTCGTAAGCACCTGCGGCCCTATCAATGTGCGTCTTATGTTGATAGTGCGTCTCGTGCACGTCGCCCAACAACCGCTGGGCTGCGTCAGCCAATTCTTCTGCGCCGTCCGCTCCTGAAACGCTGTCTTCCGACTGAACCTCGGCCATTGACGGATGACTAACCAATAAGTCACGTAACTGACAGGGATTCAGGCCAGCTTGCGCCGCCTGTGCAGCCGGCGTTCCGACGAAGGTCGCCACGATCGCCAGCGTTCGCGGAATGAAACGCGAGAAATGAAATACGGAACTGCTGCTCATGCGCTGATTTTCTTAACCCGTGCGATAGTCTCCTGCACGAGATTTCAAGGGATCATAGTGAACAACGGATCATCATAGTGAAGGGCTGTGCAGCTGAATAATGCCGGTCGAGGGGGAGGGCATCGGCGCTGATTGACGCTCTGCCCCCCCGATGATCGCTTTTAGGCCCGAGGGAGGGCGGCAGAACCTGGGAGTCACGCTTTCTGCCGCCCTTTCAGGGCTGGATCGTGATTTGACGGTTACCCAGGACTAGGTTCTCTTGGCCCTTCGGGCCGTAAGACGGTAACGGCTCTCCCCGTGCTGCCCTCAAAAAGGTGGATAAAGCTCCGGGGTAAACCCCACCGCCATTTAGTTAAGCATACAAGGCCGGGGATTGCTTTGGTCCCGGAGGGGCGGCTGAGGTTAGGCAGCAACTTTAGCGGCTGCGCTGTGCGGGCGTTCCCCCGGGGTTGCGTCCCATCGGGACGCCTGCAGGCGTGCGCCGGGTTTGGCTGGCCGCTTGGGAATGGGCACCCTCCGGGGCAGCGTTTCAGGCGTCCCTACAGGACGCGATCCCTCTTAAATGCCTCGTCCAGGGACTGCAGTCCCTGGCTAACCTCAGCCGTCCTTTCGGGACGAAAGCGGCCCTTAACTAAATGGCAGTGGGGATTCCCCTGAGCTAGGTTCCAGTGCCCGTTCGGGGCTGGCCGAATCCCCTCGACTCCATCGGCATGACCGGCGAGGCTCGGGTTTATTTAAATTGCAAGTCGATGATACCGGCCGGCCAACAACGTTTCAATTCGGGCCTTCGGATCCGTTGATCAGGCTATCCATCTCCATCAGCCGAGCCGAACCTTTTTCCGCGATATGAAATCCGCAGCAAAGACCGAGAAGCTTTTCCTGGATGATCTGGCGGTGGGAGACGAATTCACCAGCGAGGAATACACGGTCGACGCACCGCAAATCCGCGAGTTCGCGCAGCAGTTCGACCCTCAACCTTTTCATCTGGATGAGGACGCCGCACGTGAGACCTTCTTCGAAGGGTTGGCCGCTAGCGGATGGCATACCGCCGCAATCACGATGAGGCTGCTTGTTCGCAGCGTCCCCATGGCCGGCGGGCTCATCGGTGCAGGCGGTGAAATCACCTGGCCCCGGCCGACAAGGCCGGGCGACGTGCTGCGCGTGGTAAGCAAGGTCGTCAAGATTTCCCCTTCAACATCCAGGCCGGATCGGGGGATCGTGACGGTTCAGAGCGATACGTTGAATCAGCGCGGCGAACTCTGTCAGAGGTTAGTCGCCAAACTCCTGGTGTTTCGAAGAGGTTCAATCACCGCCCGGACCTGAGCGCCGGGTTTCAGCCCGGCAAGTCGATTTCCTTGTCCTGCAGGCCAGGGTCCGTTCCGGTTCTCCGGGAAAACTCACCCGGCGGCCCTTAGGATGCAGTCCGCCGCCGCGGTGGCGCCGTTTTCCCGCTGTACCCGGCCGGCGAGGGCCTGAGCCCGTTGCGGGTATTCCGGGCGCGTCAGCAACGCGTCCAACTCCGCGCATAAGCGCTCGGCGCGGCAATTTCGCCGGCTCAGGGTACGGCTGACTCCTAACCGCTGAAGCCGCTCGGCGTTGTCGGGCTGGTCATAGGCCCAGGGTATGACCAATGCCGGCCGGCCCGCCCGAAGCACTTGGGCACTGGTACCGATGCCGCCGTGGTGCACGATGCAGGCCGCCCGGGGAAACAGCTTCGAAAAAGGGGCGTACGCCGCCGCGTGGATCGATGCGGGCAAGGCCGAGCCAGCGCGGTTGCGCGGGTCGGTGCCCACCAGCAGGACGGCCCGCCGGCCCAGCCGTTCAGCCGCGGCGCGCGCCTCCCGGTAGAAGTTGCCCGCCTGCATTACCGCCGCCGAGCCCAGGGTAAAGACGATGGGCGGTTCGCCCGCTTCGAGAAAGTGCGCCAGGTCCGGCTCAAGCGGCGCGTCATCCTGCAGGAAAGGGAAACCGGTGAGGGTGGTCCGCGACGGCCAATCGGGCTGCGGGACCGCAAACGCGCGCGAAAACCATGCCGTGGTGCCGTACGGGGAGAAGGCGCCGGCCGTGAGGGGGTTCTGCCGGGCGGGACTGAGCCCGAGACGGTTGCGCAGGTCTGCGATGGGTTGCACCCATGCGCGGGTCCGGTGAGAAACCAGCCTAAAGAGCAGCCGGTAGGGCCACCGACCCAGGCGGCGTAAATGCCGGAGCGCCGGCATGCCTGCCACCACCGGCGGGTCATAGGTAGACAGGAAGCCGAAGGGCTGCAAGGCGACGCTCAGCCAGGGCAGGCCCAGGGTTTCGGCTACCAGGGGAACCGCGTAAGCCAGGGGATGGGCCACCAGCAAGGCCGCCCCGGTGCACGCCGCCCGTAAGTCCTCGTAGCCGGCTTGCAAGTGAGGCAGCATCAGGACGCGAACAAGAAATTCGGGGCCGTGCCGGGGATGCCAGAGCCGTTCCTGCGCGTCCGGCAGGAACGCGAGCGGAATCAGGTCGGGTCGCACGGGTCGAAACGTCAGGCCACGGGCTTCAACGGCCGCCCGGTAAGACTCCGACGTGGCGATCACGGCACGGTGGCCCCGCGCCTGCAACGCCGCGCCAACCGCCAGAAACGGGAAAAGGTCGCCCAGGGAGCCAAAGGTGGTGAACACAACCGTGCGGATCACAATGAGTCAGTAGCACAACTCCGAACCGTTGACCTGAACGCGCAGCGCGCTTAGGAAAGATCAAGGCGGGTGGCGCGGCCGGCGCCGCCGGAGCCAGGTGAGGCCGTGCGCCCGGTTAACCACCGGCCCGAGCACCCACCCGAGAGAAGCGCCCATCGATGCTGAACGCAGTCAGGCTTTAGAAACGTAGAGATGACACCCTGCCCTACCTGCAGCAAGATCCAACAACCCGAAGCCGGGCTATGAGTTCCGATTCTAAAGGGCCGCCAACCCACGAGTACCGTTTGCTGATCAGCCGCTGGGAAGCTCTGGCACGAACCCGCGGCCTGACGGGGCAGGCGTACGCGACCGCCGGCCCTTTCGAGCTGTTCTGTTGGCGTTCACCCGCGTTCAGACCCGAAGGCGGCCTGTATCTATCGGCTGGCATCCACGGTGACGAGGCCGGGGCGGTTGAAGGCCTGTACACGTGGGCGGCGCTGGAAGGGAACCGCCTGCGCACGCTGCCGGTAATCCTCTTCCCCTGCCTGAACCCCCACGGCTTGGAACGCAATTGCCGGACCGATGCCGCCGGTCACGACCTCAACCGCTGCTACCACCGGCAGGACGTGCCTCCGATCCGGGCCCATCAAGCCCTTCTGGCCGGCCACCGCTTCCGCCTGGCGTTGTGCCTGCACGAAGATTGCGATGCCCGCGGGGTCTACCTCTACGAGTTCCGGCGCCGGGGCGCTGCCCCGATCGGCGCGGAGTTGCTGCGGGCGGCAGGCCCTGACGTGCCGACGGATGCGCTCCGGCGGTTGGGGGCGCGCGGGGTCGAGCTCATCGCCAACCTGGCCTTGGGCCTGAACTTCACGCCGTTACCGGCTGTAACTGAAGCGCTGTACCTGGCGCGGCACCACAGCGAGCGGACGATCACGACCGAGACGCCCGCCGGCTACGGCCTGGGTCAGAGGGCCCGGGCGCAGGTGACCCTGATCCGGCGGGCACTCGAACTGACGCCGGCCTGACAGCGACAGACCGGCACGGCACCCTAAGATGCGTCGGCAAGCTGCCGCGCCTGCAGGTGGACAATGACCTGGTGAGTGGCTTCCAGGTAAATGCGTCTGAACGCGCGCAACGCCTCGGCGACTTTGTCCTGACGGCAAAGCTCGATCAGCACCTGGTGCTGCGGCGGCCGCACCTCGGGGGTCGGAAACAACTTGATCAAAAGCGGAATGTAACGCGTCGCCCGGTCGTCCAGCTGACGGAACGTCTCATCCAGAATCGGGCGGCGTGCCTTTTCAAGAATGATGGCCCAAAAGCAACGGTTACTTTCAAAAAATTCTCCGGCGCTCCGGGTGCGCAGAATCCGTTTGGCCAGTTCCGAGGCGCGGTCAAAGTCCGCGGGAGAAAGGTGACGGTATGCCGGTTTAATCGCCAGTGCGATGAGGGCCAACCTGAGTTCCGCGATGTCCAAGGCCTCTTCAGGCGAGAGGGGTTTAACGATCGCGCCCCGGTAGGGCGACATGACCACGGTACCCTCTTTCTCCAGGGCCAGCAGCGCTTCCCGGACAGGCGACCGGCTTACCTTGAACGCCTCTGCGAGCTCGACCTCGGGCAGACGCTCTCCGGGCTTGAAAACCTCGTCGAGGATCGCGTCGCGGATCTTCTTCATGACCACCACCGGCACCTTGTCCGCGTGCTGCGGGGCATTCGTCCTGAACTGGGATGGCCATGCGCGCGCCTCTTCCATCGTTTGAGCGACCGGGCTTACCGCCGTTCCCCGAGTCTGTCCACCGGGCTGGAGGAGTCAAGTTTTTTGTATACGATCAGGGGCGTCGCATACACGCTCACCAAGCCCTCAAGCCTTCCCCCCTCCCCTCGGTTCCGGCCGTGAACGACTCATCGGCCTTTCCGTGGCGCCAAGCCGGCCCCTCGGGGCGCATCACCCGTTCGGATAACAAACGGTATACAATGCCGCTTGTCACATACAAGTTGATTGACACTGCGCGGCGCGGTGGCATCCATATTGTATACAAAACGGATCATGGAATACCGGGCCGGGACGAGCCGAAGCTCGGCGGCACGCGGCATTCCGGACGAGCACTTATGCTGATTCACTTCACTCTTACCACTGAGGAGGTCCACGACCTCATCCTCGGGGCGAACTACCTTGAGCGCCGGCTCAGGAACGCCGCTTCAAGCGTAAGCGGCGGCGAACGCGAGTTCTTGATCGCGCAGGCCGGTCGCCTTGAGGCGGTTGCGGAGATCCTGGTTGACGCGAGCGACGCGAGGCTGAGTGAAGTGATGAACGAGCCGAACGACTCTGTGGCGAGGCATCCGCACCAGGGGAATTAACGCCCTTTCGATAGCCATCGAGGTAAAATTTCGTCTTAGGCCCAGCGGACCGGCAGACCTTAGCCCAGGGTTCCGCAATGGGAACGCACCCCCCCTGATCGAGCCCTGAAGGGGCGGCAGAACCCGCAGCCACGCGTTCTGCCGCCCCTTCAGGGCTCGATCGCGATTTTACGGTTACTCAGGGTAAACCCTGGGCTAAGTTCTGCCGCCCCTTCGGGGCTGAAATCGAGCACAGGCACAGGCACCAAAGTACCTGACTAACCTCAGCCGTCTCTGCGGGACGAAGGCCACGCCTGGCCTGCCGTCCTTAACTAAATGGCAGCGGGGTAAACCCTGGGCTAAGTTCTGCCGCGTCTCCGGGGCTGAAACCCGGTCGAAATTCCACCAAGGAAACTGTATACATTGGTGTAAAAAAGGCGGCCGGCTTACGGGGGCAAACGGGGCCGAGGGTGCGATGAGATATACCGGCTTCCAGCTCGGCTAAGCCGCGCCTGATCCCGAAGGAGCCGTCCTCACGGGGTTTTCCTGGCGGTCCCCGGCTTGAGGCGCTTGCCCCTCGCGCTCGTTTTGTTTGAGCAATGCTCGCACCTGGTCGAACGCGCCCGGGTGCTGCAGGCCCACGCGCAAGAGCGCCCGCAAAATCTGGGCCTCACTGGCTTCAAGCCCTTGTGCACGGGCTGAGACGACCATCTTGCTCAAGATGGCGCAATCCTCACCGTCGAGCCACAAGCCGAGCGTTCGCCCGCTGACCGGAGGGGGAGGCGGCTCATCCTCCAGCGGTTGGCTTTCAACGGGCACCGACGCGGGCCAACCCGGCAACGTCCGGGCCTGCGGCGCGGGGTTGACATCCTCTTTGGTTTTGTCAATCGGCTCTAGGGGGATCGTTTTAACCATACGCGCATCAGGTTGTTATTTTCTGATCCGTGACTGGAAAGCGTTCGCAAGGGCACCGCAACCCGGTTTTGCGGCGGGACGCCCAACCACTCCGCCGGTCCAGTCGGCGGGTCCGGGCCTAACAGGCCGGCTAAGCGCAGAACTCCCGCCACTCGGGTTCGTTCTGAAAAACCCAATCGTAGTACTCGCGGCCTTGGAGTTCCCGGCCGGCTTGCTCATCAACGACCACTTTGCAATTGGCGTGCAATTGGATGGCCGAGGCGCTGATCATGGCCGTGATCGGCCCCTCCACCGCTTTAGCGAGGATCGACGCCTTGGCCGCCCCGGTGGCCAGGAGCAGCAACTCGCGCGCTTCGAGGATGGTGCCCACGCCCATCGTCAAGGCGCGCGGGGGCACCTTATCCGGATCGCCACCGAACATGGCGGCATTTTGGCGACGCGTAACGGGCGTAAGCGCTTTTTCCCGCGTACGTGACCTCAGCGCCGACAGGGGTTCGTTGAAACCGATGTGGCCCGCTTCGCCGATGCCCAACAGCTGCAGGTCGATCCCGCCGGCTTCGTGGATTTGCCGCTCGTAGCGGACGGCTTCCGCGCCCAGGTCCGGCGCCATGCCGTCCGGGACGTGGGTGTTGGCGAGGTCAACGTTTACCCGTCGGAAGAGGTGATGGTTCATGTAGTACCGGTAAGAACGTTCGTCTTCGGCGGGCACACCAATGTACTCGTCGAGGTTAAAAGTGCGGCAGCCTGAGAAATCCAATTTTTCTTTCTCCCGCATGGCCACGAGGCGGTCATAGACGCGTTCCATCGTGCGGCCGGTAGCCAACCCCAGGACCAGGTCGGGTTTGGCGCGCAAGCGAGCGGCGATCAGCCGGGCGGCAAGGTCCGCCGCCTGCTCCGGGTCGGGTCGAATGATGACTTCCATGGGGTCGCCTTATGTTGGGTTAAGAAACAACGGGCTCAAATCATCCCGGCTGGAGAGCGCCCGGCCTCGTTCGAGCACCTCCTCGAGCCGGCCATCGGCCCAACGGCGCAGGCGGTAGAGCGTGGCAAAGGTAAACCGGGGCGCGGCGGCCCCCTGGCCTCCGACCACCTCCGCGCCTCGACGCACGTTATCGATCATCCAGGCCGGCAGACGCAGGTGGAAAGGGTTGCGCGCGACCTCGCCGGCGTGCAACGCCAGCGCGGCCACCAGATCGGCTACTTCCGCCGGGCTTGACTCGACCATCAGGTTAGGCGCGTCCATCGCGCCCCAGAATTCGGTCTCCACCACGCGACAGGCCAGACCCGGGCATTGGGTCAGGGCGTCGAGCACCAACTGGTGGGTGCCAACGTGGGTTTGATTCCAATCCTCGGCGTGCGGCGCGAAGACGATTGCAGGGCGGTGGGCGGTCAAAATGGCGGCAATCGCTTCGACCGAGGCCGCCCATTGTTTGGGGTCGTGCTTTCGCGCGGCCAGGTTGATGCCCTCCAGCCCCTTTTCGGAAGGCGTCACCAACCCGAAGCCGATGTAGGCGCAAGCGTGCTTAAGTTCCTGCCAGCGTTCGGCGCGCCGGTCCAGGCGGCTGCCTAACGTGACCGCCACGTTGACGACGTTGATGTTCAGCTCGCGCTGCAGCCGCAGCGGCAGCGCGCCGATGATAACCTCGTCGTCAGGATGGGGCGCAAAGATCAACGCCGTGGGCGCGCCGGTCGCAACCGGCGGGCGCGCGGGAGGGGTTGGGTCCGCCGGGCTTAGCGCTGCGCCCTCGGTCAAGAGCCGGGCAAAGCCGTCGACGAATGCCTGGTAAGGGTTGTTAAAGGCCATGGGTTGCGTCAGTTTCTGCCGGTTCGCGTCCAGGGAAAGGTTTGCATGATCAACCCTCAGCGAGCGTGCAGTTTGTCCTTGAGTGCGGTTGCGACCGCCGCCGCTCGTCCGCCGGCAATGACGTGCCAAACGTTGCCGGACGGCTGCATCACGCCGCTCACACCGGCGCGCATTAGGGCCCGCTCGTCGGCTTTACGGCCATCCCGAACCGTAAACCGCAACCGGGTCACGGCGGCGTGCTCAGCGGTCTGCACATTCGCGGGTCCCCCGAGGGCGCTGAGCAAGTGTTCCGCAAGCGCCACGTCGTCCGCGCCGGCCGGGGCTGAGGCCCCGGCAATCATCGCAGCATCGGCTTTGGCGGCTGTTGCCTCCTGAATCGCAGCGCCGGCTTTGGCAGCCGTTGCCTCCCGATCCGCCCGCGGCAGCGCTCCGTATTCCCCGCCGGCCATCGCCGTCCGGATCTCGCCGGCAACGATCTCCGCCTGGGGGCCGAGCACCACCTGCAAGACGTTACGGCCCGGGCGGACGATGCCCCGCGCGCCCAGGGCACGAAGTCCCGATTCGTTGACCAACTGATCATCGACTACCTCCAGGCGCAGACGCGTCGTGCACGCGTCCACGACCTTGATGTTGCGGTTGCCGCCTAAACTTTGGATAAAACCAACGGCACCGGCAAGCGCCGGCGCTCGGGCGCCGGCCGGGACACCGGCTGGGATACCGGCCGGCGAAGGTTCTTCTCCGGCGGTTTCAGCCGCGGCGCGCCCGGGCGTCGCCAGGTTGAACTTACGAATCGCAAAGCGGAAGAGGAAGTAATAGATGGCGAAGTAAGCGAGCCCTACCGGGATCAACAGCCAGCCGTTCGTCGAGAGCCGGTAACTGATGATGTAGTCGATCGCACCGGCTGAAAAGGTGAACCCCAGCTTGACGTGCAGCAAGTCCATCAGCGCCATCGAAATGCCGGTCAGCACCGCGTGGATCACGTAGAGGAGCGGCGCAAGGAACATGAAGGTAAACTCAATGGGCTCGGTTACCCCGGTCAGAAAAGAGGTCAGCGCCATCGAAAACAACATGCCGCCGACCGCTTTCCGGTTTTCCGGGCGGGCTGCGAAATACATGGCCAGGCACGCCGCCGGCAAACCGAACATCATGATCGGGAAGAAACCGGCCATGAATGAGCCTGCCGTGGGATCGCCGGCGAAGAAACGGTTAAGGTCGCCGGTCACAACTTTGCCGCCCGGCCCCGTAAAGTTACCAAACACAAACCAGACCAGGCTGTTGAGGATGTGGTGCAAACCGGTCACCAGCAGCAACCGGTTGAGAATGCCATAGACGAACAGGCCGATGGCGCCGGCCCCGATGAGCGCATGCCCCACCCAATCAATCCCTGCCTGCACCGGCGGCCAAACGTAGCCGCACACCAGGCCGAGCAGCACGCACGATAGTCCGGTGATGATAGGAACGAACCGTTTACCGCCGAAGAAGGCCAGGTACTCAGGCAGTTTGATGTCCTTGAAACGGTTATACAAACCGCCCGCCACGAGGCCGCAGAGGATGCCCGCCAGCACCCCCATGTTGATCTTTTCATTAATCGACTTCAGAACCGCGGTCAGGATGAGGTAACCGATGCCCCCGGCCAGACCGGCCGCACCGTTATTTTCCTTCGCGAACCCCACCGCAACGCCGATCGCAAAGACCAGCGCGAGGTTAGTGAATACCGTCCCTCCGGCTTCCGCGATCCATTTGACGTTAAGCAGGTCGGGTTGGCCCAACCGGAGCAAAAGTCCCGCGAGGGGGAGTACCGCGATCGGCAGCATAAGCGCGCGACCGAGCTTCTGAATTCCTGCGAACGAGATTGCTTTCATAATCTCCGCGATGCTTCTGTTTTTTGTTCAGACCGTTTACCGGACGCGTTGTTAAGGGTTAACCGGAAAGGTTTCTTTGACTAAGGCGCGGACCTCATCCGCCGTGCGTAAACCGACCGCCTTTTCCGCGAGTTGCCGGCAGGCCTTGAGGTCGAGGGTGCGCACCTGCGCTTTGATCTCAGGCACCATGGGGATGCTAACGGAGAGTTCGGTCACGCCGAGCCCCATGAGGAGCGGAACGGCCGCCGGTTCGGAAGCCATCGCCCCGCAAACGCCGACCCAACGGTTGTGCAGCAACGCTCCATCCACGGTGGCGCCGATGGCTCGCAGGACCGCCGGGTGCAAACTGTCGAGCTTGCGGCCGAGCACCGGGTGGCCGCGATCGATCGCCAGGACGTACTGAGTAAGGTCGTTGCTGCCGATCGAAAAGAAATCGGCTTCGGCTGCAAAATGATCGGACAATATGGCGGCGGCCGGCGTTTCCACCATGATGCCGACCTCCGGCAGAGGCGATACGCCGAGCTCCTTGCCCAGGGAGGAAAGGACCCCGCGAAGCTCCCGGACCTCTTCGACGTCGCTCACCAGCGGCAACATCACACGGTAGCGGCCCTGCGCGCCGATCCGCAGGATCGCACGCAGTTGGTCCCGGTAGAGGTCCGCGCGCTCCAGGGCAAGCCTGACGCCGCGGACGCCCAGGCTCGGGTTATCTTCGTGCACCTGGGGGAAGTAGGAAGGCAGTTTGTCACCGCCTAAGTCCAAGGTCCGGATGATGAGCGGCCGATCGCCTAAAGCGCTCGTAATCGCGACGTACTGGGAGAGGTGCTCCTCTTCGGTAGGCGGTTGGGCGCGATCCAGGAACAGGAACTCGGTCCGCAGTAAGCCGACGCCGTCGGCGCCCATCGTTACGGCTTCTTGCGCATCGGCGGCCCCGCCGATGTTAGCGGCCACCTCAATGCGGATGCCGTCCCGGGTCACCGCCGGTTCGTGCGCCTTTTTCCGGCTCTCGGCGCGAACGGTTTCCCGCCGGCGTTGAACCGACCGGATTTCGTCGAGCCTTTCACGGGCCGGTTGAGTCTCAAGGACACCGTCGTCGCCGTTCAGTACGATCTCCCGATCGCCGGACAGCGCCAGGGCGGCAGCCGGGAGACCGGCCACGGCGGGCAGGGCCATGGAACGGGCCAGGATCGCAACGTGCGACGTCGGGCCGCCGCGCACCGTGGCAAAGCCCGCCAGCTTCGTCCGATCCAAAGAGATCAAAACGGACGGTGGAAGGTCCTCGGCCACGAGAATGGAATGTTCCGTCATTTGCGGCAACTGCGGTTCGACCCCGGTGAGGCGCCAGATCACCCGGAGGGCCACGTCCTCGATGTCGGCGGCCCGTCCGGCGAGAACCCCGCTCTTGAGCGACCGCACCCGTTCTTCACACGAACGCGCCGCCCGTTGCCACGCCCACGCGGCGCTTTTTCCTTGGGCAATCCATTTTTCCGCCTCGGTGACGAGCAGCGGGTCTTCCAGGATGATCCGATGCGCAAGCAGGATTTCACCCTGCTGGTCGCCGGCCGCGACGCTTTCCGCTTCGATGTCTGCCCGGGTCGCCGCCACCGCTGCCTGCAGGGCGCGCCGCTCTTCGGCAGGGTCCGCCGCCGATTCCGGCACCTGAACGACCGGTCGAACCAGCTTTGCGACCTGCCCGACCGCCAGGCCCGGAGATGCCGAGACGCCCCGCAACATTCCCGGCCGCACTTCTCCCTCCCCCGCCGGTACTGCCGGGGGAAATGCGGCCGCAACGGTTTCCACGCGGGTTGTGGGCGGCCGCTTTTCGACGCGGCCAAAGGCGGTTCTGGCCAATGAACTCAAAGCTTCCACCGCCTGCTGAGCGTCAGCTCCCCTTGCCACGATGCAGATGGGTTGACCGCGGCCGATCTCAAGTCCGAGGAGGGCAACTACGCTCTTGGCGTCGGCCGTGCGGCCGGAGGGGCCGGCGACTTCAACCACGCTCTTGAACCGGCGGGCAGTGTCCGCGAGGGCAGCTGCCGGCCGGGCGTGGATCCCGTGTTCGGCCTCAACCGTGATCGGCTCGGATTCTGACCTGGGCAGCCCTGAATCGGCGGCCGGCGGAACGGGGGGCGCCGTCCCTTTGGAAGCCTCAACGGCGAAAAGGGAGGTACGACCCGCCTCCGCGAACCCTTGAAACGGCTTTCTGAGCGGAAAACGGTCGGAGTTGGCAACCAGGACCACGGTGATGAGGCTCTTGGCTTTGCGCACGATAAGGTCGGCGTCGAATTCGAGTAACGGGTCTCCCCTGCTCACCCGCGTGCCCTCAGAGCACCGAACCTCAAACCCCTCGCCGTTCAGGTTCACGGTTTCGATCCCAACGTGAATCAGAAGTTCGACTCCTTCATCGGTGACAACCGTAACCGCATGCCGTTTTCGGTGGACCTGAGCGACTTTCCCGTCGCACGGCGATAAGACCCGGTTGTCGACGGGGTCAATGGCCAGCCCGTCACCGGCCATGCGTTGGGCAAACACAGGATCAGGCACATCGCCCAGCGGAACGACGGGACCGGACAGGGGGGCAAAAAATTCAGAGTCCATGAGGTTAAATGGTTGGGTTAGGGATGCCTCGTTTGATCGGAGCGCCAGGCAGGGAAATCGGGGCCTCTAAGGGGAAAACAGGCAGAGGGCAGTCTCTTTCAGGGTACGATTCAGGAGGGAGCGGCAGGCGAGGATCTGGAAGTTAGCGATAATGGTCTGATAATGGTCTGAAGTTAATAATAGTTAGGCGAAGCCGTGGCGTCTGCACGCATAAAAGCAACTGAGTCCTTCGACTCCGCGGGGTAAGGCCGGAGCTACATTCCGCCGCCCGGGTCGTGGCGTGATGGAACATACTAATCAGGGGGGTTCCGTCGATAAGAACCCAATAACTTGTATTGGTCAATCAAAAGGCAAAAAGGGTTCCTGCCGGATCCTCTGCGAAACGGTGTGCAGATAGCTCAGCCTTGAAGGTGCCGGGGCTAGAATCCTTCCTGGATCTCCCTGCCCTCCGGCGATTGAACGGTGAACCCGAACTCAATCGTCTTTTTGCCCTGGGGAGGCAGGTCGAATTCCCAGGTTAACTTGCCGGTCGGCTGGTCCTGAGTCGTCGGCGGCTCGGAAAACGATATTCCCGTCAGCGTGATCTCGGTATTTTGGGAGACGGGCAACGCATCGATTACCTGCACCGCCACGGCCACCGGGTGATGGTTTTCAAGCGTGATCTGGTACCGCCGTTCCTGGGTGTCCTTGCGGTTGATTAACCCCGATGACGAACGGCGGTCAACCACCCGCTTTCGTCGCACCGTCAGGTTCTGGTCGCGCCCGAAATCGAGGTCGAACTCGGCGCCCGAGGGCACCTCGTTGATGGCACCTTTGCCGACCAGATCACCATCCCGATAAAGGTTTACCTCGCCGGCCAGTAGCAGCGCATCGGTCCGGTTAGTCACGTGGTAGCGCAGGAAGGCGGTTTGATCCAGAACCGGCGTGGTGACGTACCGGGGTTTACCTTCCAAGGTAATTTGCTGCAAGGCCACGGCGTGCGGATCGCCGTCGGCAGGAACGTTGGCCGGCAGGGGCGCCCGATAACTCACGCTCAGGCCGCGGTTGACCACTTCGGCCTGTGCCTGGAAGGCAGATTCCGAATCACCAGGCGCCGGGACCGCAGCCAGAGCCCGGGCCTTCGGCGCCCCGAGAGGGGCGCTATTAACCACAGGCTGCGGCGGCTCAACAAACCGCAGGTAAACCGGTTGCAATTCCGGCATCCGGCCGCTCAATCCGGGCTGCGCCGTAGAGAGAACCAGGGCTGCGCCAAGCCAATCCTCCCCGGTGCGTTGGCGCACCGATCCGCGGTAGTCGAGAACGACCCGGTTTTCATCGTCGTTGGTACGGGCATCATAGACCGGCTTCCACGACGCATTTCTGAGCTGATACTGCACGCGCAGACGCGCGTGCGCAGGTTGGCCGGCCTGCAGCGTGACGAGCAACGTTCGTTGCGCCTTGCTGCGATTAAGGGTTTTCAGCTCCTGCTTCGCCCGCTCGAGTTCGACGTTAAGCGCCTGCGCCTGCCGTTCCAGATTCTGCTGCTCGGCGGCCAGCTTAGCGGTTTCATCAACGTAAAACCTGTAGATTGACTCGACGTCCGGCAGCGCCGGTGCCGTCCTCTCACCCTTGGCAAATGCCGTGGTGAGGGTAGCGAGGTAAGACGCCCGGCCTTTCAATTGCGCGATCTGGAAAGCCAGGCCGGCCCCCTGCTGTTCGAGATTTCGAACCTGCTCTTCGAGGGTACGCACTCGCGGGTTGGCGGCCCCGGTCAGGACCTCACGCCGCAAATCGTTGCTCAGCAGGGTTAAGGCGGCATTGCCTTCCGCCTGTACCTGGAGCGAATCGTCGATCAATTCGTCGGGCAGATCGACGATGGCCAGGGTGGTTTCGCCGGCCGGCAGATCCGCCTCTGCGACTCGGGTCACGGCCGCGCGGTCAGAGAACACCGTCACGTCCGAAATCCGGCTCGGGATCTCGGTGGTGGCGGCGACCCCCGTCACGGGATTTATGGCCAGACGCCAGAGAACGATCGCGACCGGAAGGAGCAGGCGCGACGGCTTGACTCGGATCCCGGCGACAAGTTCCAAAACGCCTGTCGAGCTCGTCAGGGGGAGCCCCGGTGAGAGGAAACGCCTCAGAAGCGGAAGCGCCTTAATCCCGGGGCCAGACAGCCAGGGCGAACCTGCCCCGGCAGCCAACGGTTTCTGCAACGCAGGATCCTTATCCTTGATCACGGCCTCCAGGCTATCCTACCGGCGGCCCGCGCACAACCGGGAGGGTCCGCTCGTCGCGGGATTGAGGAAGTGGAAATCGCCTGAGAGCGCCTCACGCTCACCGTTCACCTCAGATCATACGCAATTATGCGTATGCCCCTGTGCTTTGCGCGGGTGGCGCGTTCTGTTAAACAACAACCGCAACCCTCAATCACGTGAAAGTTTTCCGTCGTCGCACCTTCCTGTTTATCCCGATCGGCCTGCTGTATTTTTGCGTCGCATCCGCCCGTGCCCAGGCGTGGCATCCTGCCGGGGACAACCTGAAGACGGGCTGGACGTCGCAGGTCCAACCCGACCAACCGCTGAACGAGTACCCCCGCCCGGAACTGCAGCGAGACGGGTGGCAAAACCTCAACGGCCTGTGGGATTACGCCATTACCGACGCGACCGCAGCGGGCCCGCCGGCTTCCTGGCAGGGCAAAATCCTCGTACCGTTCTGCGTCGAGTCCTCCCTGAGCGGGGTGCAGACGCGGGTGAACGGAAGCCAATACCTATGGTACCGCCGCGAGTTTAGAGCCAAACGCCCGGCCGGCGGCGGTCACCTCCTGCTGCACTTCGGCGCATGCGACTGGCGGACCGTGGTGTTTTTGAACGGCGAACTGGTGGGCAGTCACGCGGGCGGTTACGATCCTTTCACCTTTGACCTCACCCCGTTTCTCGGCGAGGGCGATAACCAAACCTTAACGGTCCAGGTTTTTGACGCGACCGACGAGGGTGAACCGATCACCCGGAATGATGAAAGCGATAAGCGGTCCGTAAGCGACCAAAGCGACCAGCCGCGGGGAAAACAGACCTCGATTCAAGACCCGAATTATTTCTTTTATCCTATTACGTACACGCCGACGACCGGCATCTGGCAGACGGTATGGCTCGAAGAGGTGCCCGGCGTCTACATCGAACGGTTAGTGGTGAAGCCCGACCTGGACTCGGGCCGGTTGGAGGTCACCGCCGTGACGCCGGGCGGCGCCGGTCCGGTTCAGGTGACGGTCCGGGGACCAGTCAACGTGGCGGGCGGCGCGGAGGGCGCAAAAGCCACCCAAGGGACCGGCGTGGCCAACGCGCCGGTAGAACTGGTGATCCCGGACCCGCAGGCGTGGAGTCCCGAGCAGCCCGCCCTTTACGACCTCGAAGTCACGTGCGGCCCGGATCGGGTCCGCAGCTACTTCGGCTTTCGCACGATCGAGCGGCGCAAGGACGGCCGCGGGAGGGAGCGGTTCTACCTTAACCATCACCCCATTTTCCTCTACGGACCCCTGGACCAGGGCTATTGGCCCGACGGCATCTACACGGCGCCCACCGACGAGGCGCTCGCGCACGATTTGGACGTCGAAAAGAGCTTCGGGTTTAACTGCGTGCGCAAGCACATCAAGGTCGAACCGGCCCGCTGGTATTATTGGGCCGACCGCAAAGGCCTGTTGGTCTGGCAGGATTTCCCCGCCTTGGGCCCGGTGCTGGACGCCGATCACACCCAAAACCAGCCGGATTTCACGCGGTCTCCGGCGGCCAAAGCGCAAATTGAAACCGAAATGCGCCGCATGGTCGAGGCCCTTGCCTGCCACCCGTCGATCATCCTTTGGACCGTGTTCAACGAGGCCTGGGGCCAGTACGACACCGGACGCGTTACTCAATTGTTTCAACGCTGGGATCCCACCCGTCTGGTGGACAGCGTCAGCGGCTGGAATGACCGCGGGTACGGCGATCTTTTCGATGAACACGATTACAATCCGCCGGCTCGAGACCCGGACACCAACGGCCCGTTCGGCAGGGTGGGCAACCCGGGCCGGATCGTGGTAATCGGGGAGTACGGCGGCCGCGGCGTCAGTGATTCAGGTTTGGAGACGGAGGGACTGATGGCGCACATGTGGAAACACAAACCGCTTTGGCGGTACCAGGAACTCAGCGGGACGGCTCAACTGAAACAGGCGGTTCTTGACGGCATCTCGCGGGTTCGTGATCTGGCGAGGCAAGGCCTGGGGGGCGCGATCTACACCCAACTCACGGACGTGGAAGGCGAAGCCAACGGGCTGATGACCTATGACCGGGATAAATTCAAGGTGCCGCCCGACGCGATCCGTGAGCCGATTCAGGCCGTCATCCGGGAAGGCAGCACCGAAAACGATGCGCCGGTTTCCGAGGTTTTGGTGCCCGGTGCGGAGGTATCGCTGAGATGCCTTGGAACCGCCTCGGGGCCGGGGAAGTACCTGGACGGAAGCACGCGCGGCGGGACGATTGGTTTGGCAGCGGCGCTCAACCAGGACCACACCGGCACGCGCTGGCGTGTAGGGCAGGCGGAAGACGGGGCCGTGACGTTGGAATGCCTCGCCGTCGCGGCTGGTGACAAATGGCTCGACGGCAGGACGGCGGAACGGGCGGGAGAAGACCCAAAGGGGGGCGCCGTCGCCTTGGCCGTGAACGCCGGAGGACGTTCAGCCGGCACCAAATGGCAGGTCTGGCGAGTGGTACCGGCCGCAGGTTCCCAACCCGAGGTCGTCGCGCTGAGGTGCCTTGGAGATGTCGACGGACCTCGATGGCTGAATGGCGAACCGCAAAGCGGCACCGTGGACCTGGCGCCGAACCTGGACGCACCCTACACGGGCACCCAATGGGAGGTCCGCCCCTACCAAGCAGCCACCGACTAACTTAACTCAACTACCTGCCGATCCGTACGGCGATGCCTTCTTCTGCAGGCGCCACCGGCAAGCGATCACTGCCGCCTCACGAGTATCCAGCATCCGAGAAACGCACATGGCCGAATTCATCTTCGCTACAGGGATCGAAAACAGTTACCCCCTGACCATGGTCAAAGATGCCGGCGGCATCGTTCGCCCGCTCCGCCGTGACCAGATGAAAGAAACGGGGCATCACGACCTGTGGGAAGAGGATTTTGCACTGGTTGAGAAGCTGGGGATTCCCTTCCTGCGTTATGGTCCGCCCTACTACCTGGTCCAGGAAGCGTCCGGTAAATGCAATTTCAGTCTCAAGCCGGAGCAGATCGGCGCCCATAAGCGGTTCGACATGCGAGAGAGGCTGGACGCCCTCTGCGGCCTGGGCATTACCCCGATCATCGACCTGTGCCACTTCGGGCTGCCGGACTGGGCCACCGGATTTCAAGATTCGTCCTGGCCCGAAAAATTCGCCGGTTACGCAAGGACGTTTGCCGAGACGTTCACAGACGTTGTTCTCTACACCCCCATCAACGAGATCTATGTTGCGGCCAACTTCTCCGGTCAACTGACGCTCTGGAACGAGCGGGCCGGCACCGACTCCGGCTTCGTTGCGGCGCTTTGCAACCTTTGCCGGGCTAATGTCCGCGCCATGGAGGAAATCCTCAAGGTACGGCCCGGGGCGCTGTTTATCCAAAGCGAGTCGTCCGAGTATTTCCATCCCGAAACTGAAAAGGACATTCCGGCAGCTGAGTTTCTCAATTCGAAACGGTTCTTGTCGCTGGACTTGAGTTACGGTCACGCCGTCGATGCCGAAATGTACCGCTACCTCAAAAAGTACGGCATGACCGAGGAAGACTACGAATTCTTTATGACGCCGCGGCCGGCGCTGCTCCAGGCCTGCGTCATGGGCAACGACTATTACAACACCAACGAACATTGGGTGGACGGGGCCGGCACTGCGAACCCGTCAAACTACCGTGAAGCGGGTGAAATCTTCGGCTACTACGTGATCACCCACCAGTACTATGAGCGGTACGGAATGCCCTTTATGCACACCGAGACCAACCGCGCCAACCGGCGCTGGCAGCCTGACGAGTCGTTGGAATGGCTCCAGAAAGAGTGGGCCAACGTCGTGCGGCTGAAGCAGGACCGCGTGCCCATCATCGGGTTCACGTGGTACGGTTTGGTTGACCTGGTCGGGTGGGACAAGCTTCTCGATGAGGGCAACATGGAACCGGTTTGGGCGGGCTTGTGCACCCTCGACCGCGCCATTCGTCCGGTAGGAGAACGTTACCGGAAAATTATCCAGGATTGGCGGCAGGCGCTCCAGGGGCGCGAGATTGAAACCGGAGGGGCCGGCGTTCTGGCGCTCGATGAGGCGGAACGAGGCACCCAGGCCATCGCGCGAGCGAACCGGACGGCGGAGTACATCAAAGCCCTCCCGCGGGGAAGGTTTCAAGTGCGGTAGAACTGTTCCGTTAAGGCGATTCCGTTAAGGCGAGTGCGCCGCCACCCCGTACACAACAGTTGACAATACTTCCGTGCTAAGTCGCCCGTGGCGCTGAGACCGAACGGCGGCCAAACACCGGCTTTGTTCTGCTCCCTTGACCATCGGGGGACGGTTGGCTATGACACAGGGGTCGTGCAAGATCTGCTCAAGCCAAGGCGTTCGCCGGATGTGCCGGAGGTTCTGCTGTTTCCGCCGCTCATCCCGCTTCTAACGTTGGTGGCCGGTGCGCTGTTGGGTCGTTGGCTGCCGTGGCGGCAGTTGGCGCGCCTGGGGCTTGGCCGGCGCCTGGGGATCGGTGGTCCGGCGGTCCTCGCCGGCATGGCCATTGCGGGCAGCGGCGCGCGCACGCTCGCGAACCTGGGCACCAACATCAATCCTTCGCAGCCCACCCTGGCGCTCGCCACGGAGGGCGTTTTCGCCCGCACGCGCAACCCGCTGTACGTGGGCGGGGGGCTGGCTTTTATGGGCTTGACGGTGGGCCTGGCCCTGGATGGGGTCCTGTTACTGCTCGTACCGAGCTTTGTCTTGCTGCATTACGGGGTGGTTCTGCCCGAGGAGCGTTACCTGGAGCGCAAATTTGGCGACCGGTACCGCCGTTATAAGTCGACTGTCCCCAGGTACGGGTGGCGAATCTGAAGGTTCGGGCGAGCAAAAGGGTCAGCCCAGAAAAATGGCCCGTTCAGCGAGAAAGAGGCGGCCTGCCTCATAGGGTGACGCCGCAATGATTGCCGGGCGCCTCCGATGGGCGAGCGGAAAACGGCCCCTTCCCGGCGGTTGGCCAGAGCGTTCGCTCGAGCCCAATCGGCGTATCTTCATTCCCTGGTGGGTCAGTTGTCAAAGTTGTTGGCATTGATTGGCCCACAGATTGGTTCTTGTTCGGCTACGGCGCGCAAGGGTTGCTTCCGGGCCCGGCTTATGCCAGAGGCCCGTAAGCTTCC
This sequence comes from Verrucomicrobiota bacterium, assembly GCA_019247695.1. Lineage (NCBI taxonomy): Bacteria > Pseudomonadati > Verrucomicrobiota > Verrucomicrobiota bacterium. The sequence goes on from JAFBAP010000132.1 coordinate 28,811, forward strand.
CGCTTCTACCCTTTCGACGGCCATGGAGGTAAGAGCTTGTCTTGCTTTGCAGGTGCCCGGCCAGCGTTACACCTACCAGATCGTATAAACGGTCCACGCCCAACGGGGCGGCAGACGGTTTGATGGCCTGAAGGGCCAAAGGAACTTAGCCCAGGGTTTACCCTGGGAAGACGTTTCCCCCTCGATCGAGCCCTGAAAGCGCGGCAGAAACCGTGAGCAACGCCCTCTGCCGCCCTTTCAGGGCTCGATTGTGATTTTACGGTTACCCAGGGTAAAACCCTGGGCTATGTTCTACCGGCCCGTCGGGCCTAAGAACCGGCCCGTTAGGTATAAGGCCGATTCAACCGGGTACGGAGCGTCCGCCGGCGCCGGCGCCCCCTGGGCCGGCATTCTACCAAGATAACTATCTGAATCGTATCAGGCGGCGGGTGAGGCGTCGTGAGCGCCTGGGGAGAACCTGCCGCCGGCCGTCAACACCTTACCAACGTTCACCAAGCCCTAACGTGCGGGTCGCCGTCAGTTGCCCTGGCAGCTGAGGCAACTCCATTAACCAAGCCGCTAAGCACCCCAGCGGCGGCTCTTACCGGCACGGGGTTTAACTTACCCCATTGCCGGGCCACGGCTCGCACGGTGGTGCCGGTCAGCGCCGAACCGGCGATATTATGATCCTTCAGGTAGGCAGCGATGCTCACGATCATCACCAAAACCACAACAGCGGTGAGCGGCGCAAAGATGGTTTTCATGGGTCCAATTTTGTCCTCGGCATTTAGTGCAGAGGATTCGATTCACCTCCACCGGACCTTTAAGCACCATAGGTGCCAACATCGCGGCGAGCGTTCGGTGACCCCGGCCGGGCTGACCGAATCCGAGTCACAAGTGGCTCGTGCATAGTCATTTACGACTTCGCCAGCCACATCCAACGGCCGTCATTTGGTCCCGGACGGCGCCGGATCAGGGTCCATCGGGCGCCGGAAACGGTGCTTGGGCCAAGGCCGGCGTGCCGCAAACGGGATCATCCATCTCAATCTCGGGATGGCGCAGAAAAGTTCTCCCTATGCATCCGGACCCGGCCCGCTATGTTTGGCGCCATGCAACGCCCGTTTCATTCGGTTTATGCGCACGGTTTTGTCCGTGCGGTGGTTTGCATCCCGCACGTGCGCGTTGCGGATCCGAATTTCAACCTTGAGCGCACGTTAGGGTTAGCCCGTCGTGCATCGGAAATACATGCAGGCGTGGCGCTATTTCCTGAACTGGGGATTTCAGCCTATTCCAACGAGGACCTGTTTCATCAGGATGTTTTGCTGGACGCCACGGAGGCGGCCATCACCCGGCTCATCACGGAAAGTACGGCATTGTCCCCGGTGCTGCTGGTCGGTGCACCGTTGCGCTTTGAAGGCAAACTGTTCAATTGCGCGCTGGTCATCTACCGCGGGCAGTTGCTCGGCATCGTGCCGAAAAGTTTTCTGCCGAATTACCGTGAGTTTTACGAGAAAAGGCAGTTCAACACCGGGCGAAACGCGGTCCATCGCGAGGTGCTGTTCCTGGGCAAATCGGTGCCGTTCGGCAACGACCTGATCTTTGATGCGTCCAATTACGACGATTTTTCCATCCACGTGGAGATCTGCGAGGATGTCTGGACGCCGATACCGCCCAGCACCTATGCGGCGTTGGCGGGCGCGACGGTGCTGACCAATCTTTCCGCGAGCAACATCACGATCGGCAAAGCCGAATACCGGCGTGACCTTTGCGCCTCGCAATCGGGCAAATGCATTGCCGCATACCTCTACTCTGCAGCCGGCCCGGGAGAGTCCACCACCGATCTGGCCTGGGACGGGCACGCGATCATCTATGAAAACAATGAGTTGCTGGCCGAGGCGGAGCGCTTTTCCACGGATGAACAGATCGTCGTGGCTGACCTTGACCTCGAACGGCTCGCTCAGGACCGGATGCGCCAGACCAGCTTCAACGATGCCGTGGCGGATCATCGCGAGCGCGTCCGCGCCATCCGCCGGGTGGCTTTTGAGTTCCAGGTGCCTGAAGGAAGGATCCCGCTGATCCGGAACGTTGAGCGATTCCCGTACGTCCCGAGCGACCCGTCGGTGCGCCATGATCGCTGCTTTGAGGCTTACAATATTCAGGTGCACGGCTTGCTGAAGCGATTGAAAAACACGGGCCTTGAAAGGGTTGTGATCGGCGTATCGGGCGGCCTCGACTCAACCCAGGCGCTGATTGTCGCGGCCAAAACCACAGACCGGCTTGGATGGCCGCGCGATCGCATCCTGGCCTACACCATGCCCGGATTTGCCACCAGCAGCATCACTCTGAAAAACGCGCACGGCCTTATGCGTGCGCTAGGGGTAACCGCCAACGAGATCGACATCCGGCCAAGTTGCGTGCAGATGCTGCGCGACCTCGGGCATCCCTTCGCCAAAGGCGAGCGCGTTTATGACGTGACTTTTGAAAACGTGCAGGCCGGTGAACGTACTTCGCACCTTTTCCGGTTAGCCAATTTCCATAACGGCCTCGTGCTCGGCACCGGCGATCTGAGCGAACTGGCGCTTGGCTGGACCACCTACGGCGTCGGCGATCATATGTCCCATTACAACGTCAACGCGTCTGTCCCGAAGACGTTGATTCAGCACCTGATTCGCTGGGTGATCAGCGCAGGGGAATTCAACCAGGAAACGAATAACGTTCTGGAGTCCATCCTGAACACCGAGATCTCGCCCGAACTGGTGCCTCACGAGAGCGATGAGCAGAGGGAACCGGCACAGCGAACCGAGCAAAAGGTCGGGCCGTATGACTTGCAGGATTTCAACCTGTACTACACCACCCGCTATGGATTCCGCCCGAGCAAAGTCGCCTTTTTAAGCCAGCACGCCTGGGAGGACAAAGCCCGTGGCACCTGGCCGGATGGCTTGCCGGTCGAAAAGCATCGCCAATACGATCTACCCGCGATCAAGAAGTGGCTGGACGTTTTCGTGTATCGCTTTTTCAAAACCAGCCAGTTCAAACGTTCCTGCCTTCCCAACGGTCCGAAGGTCGGCTCGGGCGGCTCGCTTAGCCCGCGTGGCGATTGGCGCGCGCCCAGTGATGCCGAAGCCACGATCTGGATCGACGAATTGCGGCACAATGTACCCGATTTGAACTAGTGGGTCATTTGGCAAAGTTGTGGCCATTAATACCATTCAGATAGTTATGCCGGTAGAATGCCGGCTCAGGGGAGGGGCGCCGGCGTCAGGGGATGCTTCGTACTTGGTCGAATCGGTCTTAGGCCCAACGGGCCGATAGAACCTAGCCCAGGGTAAAGCCCTGAGCTTTACCCACATTGTTTGAGGGCAGCGCGGGGACAGCCGTGACCGTCTTTCGGCCCGAAGGGCCAAGAGAACTTAGCCCAGGGCTTTACCCCCTGGGTAACCGTAAAATCACGATCCAGCCCTGAAGGGGCGGCAGAACCCGACGGCAACGCTTTCTACCGCCCCTTCAGGGCTGGGTCGGAGGGAGGAACCCGTTCCCAGGGTGAAACCCTGGGCTATGTTCCTTTGGCCCTTCAGGCCATCAAACCGTCTCCCCGCCCGTCGT
>JAFBAP010000133.1 GCA_019247695.1 Verrucomicrobiota bacterium
TAGTTCCACTCAGGTCCCACTGGCTGCTTGGGGTTCCCGTTAACTGGTTTTCTGTCACGATCGCATTCGACATTCAAAACCTCCCTAAAAGAAGACAGTCCTAAACACTTTAAATGGTTAATGGTTGATGGTTGTGATGATTTCGCCTGCCTAGTCCGTAAAAGACGGGTCTGCGAAGATGACCAGCCCCTTGGCTCGACGCGCCTTGATCTGGATCGGCGCGCACGGGACCGAGCCATAGGAGTCGAAAATGCAGTGATCACCTTTTTTGGGGCTCAACCAGCTCTTGCATTGAGGGCAATGATAAATGCGAAGGGGGCTCTCGATGGGCATTCCCCTTTGCTCCACCGTCCCGCACACCGGACACTGCACCGAAGAAATGTAGCTGACGCCGTCCCAGTTGGGGTTCTGTATCCTGGACAGTATACCGGTCTTTGCGGTTACAACGGCATTCGCGGTTGTTCCGGTAGTGGAAACTAGTACACTGGGAACAGAAGTTATTCCAAACGCGCGGCCGGCAAAAGCTATCGCCGCCATGGCCAAACTACTGATTTTCAAGAACTCACGGCGATTCCTCTTCACAGTTTTCTCCCCCACGATTTGCGAGCAAAATTAATCACGGCGGCGATCCTAACGTGCAAGTTCTAGAAAAGTAAAGGCCACGGGTAGAAAGGGTCATAGGCACCATAAGACAACACAAAAATCCGCATTTTCGTTAACGCAGCGACCCGCCTCCTCAGCAGGCTGTTAAGAGGCTGAAGGGTCTGTCCTTCGCTCGGGAACGTCAACATCGGTGTTGCTGCCGGGTAGCGTTCTATTCCTGCACGCAACTTATTCTAAAAGGATTTTGAGAACGGGTCAGTGAGTTGGCGGGATACCCGTTCCGATTTCAACCCGGGCGTCTATTCTTTAGCTGAATCCCTTTAGCTGAATCCCCTGATAAGCATGCGCGGCTGGTGTAATTATTTACGATTATGATAAGCGCTGGCATGGTAGTCAAGAGGGTTCTGATGTAATTTTCGTTGCGCCGGTGATGCTTCTGTGAGGCGAGAGGCGGTACAAGGTTTAAGGTGCCGGAACCGCGGCGCAACTTCCGGACGCGACGGTTAAGACCGATTGTCTCTTAACTTCTCCGTTATCTCAAGCCCCTGGACGGCCGCAATCGCCGTCTCGAATCAGTTATCCAGGCGCCGGCGGGTCTCGCTGTTTTATTTGCGCCCGCGCCCCGAAGCGCGGCCTGCGGGTATCTCGGGCGCTCAACATCCAGGCTCCGTGGTTGGTTGAGGCTGCGAGCATTCCATTGCGATCCGGCCTTTGGCCAGGTCTCGACGTTGTTCCGGGGGTACCCCCGCCCGGTTCGGCGACGTCCGAACGCACCGAGGCCGGCGCAGCAACCCGGAGACGCCCCGCCGGCAGCGCGGGAGCGGGTTCGCTTTAAGGGACCGCGACGGTTGGCGACGGCTCGACGCACCCGCGTAAAACCATTGCAGATATTTCTAATGATTATTGTAAATATCCCGTAAACGCCATACATGAATATCATAAGAGAATGCAAGGATGGTATTCTTACATGGACGTATCGATTCGCCACCATGGGTATGGCTGCCTTGTTCTGTGCAGCGCATGCGCAAGCCGCCCAGAGCGTTACACTGGCTTGGAATCCCAATTCCGCCTCCGGCATCGCCGGCTATCGCGTGCATTACGGGACTTCGAGCGGCAACTACACTCAGACCAGCGACGTGGGAAATGCCACAACCGCCACGGTCGCCAACCTGACCAGTGGAAAGACCTACTTTTTCGCAGTCACTGATTACAACGGCGGGGGGATTGAGAGTTCGCCCTCGAATGAAGTAACTTTCACCGCCTCCGCGAGTACGCCGGTAAGCCTCTTCAGCGCCAGCGCGGTGCCGGCCATCGTGACGGTGTCCGACCCCAACTCGGTGGAGTTGGGCTGCAAGTTCCAGGCGTCCGCCACGGGCAAGATCACGGGCGTCCGTTTTTACAAAGGCCCGCAGAACGTCGGCACGCACGTGGCGAATGTGTGGAGTTCCACCGGAACCCTTCTGACCTCAGCGACCTTCTCGTCGGAATCCGCAAGCGGGTGGCAACAGGTAAACCTCGCAAACCCAGTCTCCGTCACTTCCGGCACGACTTACATCGTGTCCTATCACACTGCGGGCTACTATTCCGCAGACGCCAATTACTTCAATACCTCGCGCACCAACGGTTACTTGACGGCCCCGGCCAGCGCGGCGAGCGGCGGCAACTGCGTTTACGCGTACGGTACATCGAGCACCTTTCCGTCATCTACCTACAATGCGAACAACTATTGGGTTGACGTCGTCTTTGCGCCGGGAACCTGAGCTCGGTACAGCTGCGTCGAGCTTGATGCTGGCGCAGCAAAGTTGATGCAACTTGTTGACGGCGTAGAATGAACCACACTCGCACGACCAGGCCCGGGCCGCGGCGCTCGGGTCTCTGGCGGGGTACGCCGAACGTTTTCGCACCCGATTCTAACCTTAGGCCCGCCCGGTCACCCTCAGCGGCCGACTGCCGCGCCGTCCACGATGCCCCCACCCCCCGCACAATGGAAGTTCGCATGCGCTGACGCGGAGCAGGACGGCCGGCGGCGCTCAGAAGTTAAAGAGCTTCTCCGGAACGTAGATCACGTCGCCGCCGCTGACATAAACCGCGCGGCTGGGCACGCCCTTCAGCACCGGCCGCAAATCAAACAGCTGGGTTTGATGTTCGCCGTTGACGAGACGAATGAGGGAAACCTTTTTCAGGTTGGCGTCCGGGGCAAATCCACCCGCCTCCATGATGGCCTCAAGCAGCGTGGCCGGACGTTCGAATACGATCTTACCGGGCTTCTGTACGGCGCCGGAGACGACCACCGGGATGGCCCGGCTCTCCAAGGCCACGACAACTTCGCTGTTCTGAAGTTGCGGCTTATAAAGGCGGCTCAGCTCAATCTGCAACTGCCCAACACTCTTTCCCGCGGCATAAATTTCCCCGACCAGGGGAAGGCTGATTTTTCCGTCCGACCCGATCCGTTGGGTCTGGTTGAGCTCGGGCGCTCCCGTAAACGACACCCTAACGACGTCCCCGCTTCCCAAGACGCCCGGCATCTGACCAGCCGACTGCTTCGGGAGCGCCGCGCTCCGGTGAGGCGTTTGGCACCCCGTGCATAACAACAGGAAGGCCAGGAAAACCAAAACGGCCGCCTGCGCAATTCCGGGCCCTTGCCTCTGGATTAAACAAGTCGCATCACCTGCCAACTGCCCGCGCAGAAATCCGACTGCGGCGCCGGTGCCGTTCGTAGCTTTTAGAGATTTATCCATGTACCTCGTCCGGATGTACTATGCCCAAGGGGCGTCGAGCAACATTCATGTCCTGCGCAGCGCCCTCGCGGCTGCGCTTACGCCACTGTTTCGGACAGAAAGTGCGGGTTGATATGGTCGCTGGTGGTTTTTTAGGGTGGTTTACGAACGCTGTCCAGAACCTTCCGCCGCGGTCACGTCGAAATTCGAGCCGGGCTAACTCCGAATCAGCTCCCCCATTCGTTGGCGGAACGCGATTTCCGCATCCCCGAGGGTGGGATACCCGATGATGACGACCTCCAACACCTCTTGGCCAAGGTTACGTTCACCGCGCAGCACCGCCCGGAGCGCCGACCAGCGAGTCCACTTGAGCGAGATAAGGGACTGTTCCGACGCGTTCAAGCCATCCTGCCAAAGGCAAAAGAAGACGTGCGCCGGTTTGCCGTCGAAATCGAACTCCAAAGCGTGGAACGGAAGGGTCAGGCCGTTTGTCTGGACGCCGATCGTGCCCCGGTCCGCCTTCAGCTTGTAACCGGCCTGCGGGAAGCAATTTTCGGGGCGATGCACACGCGCCAAGATCCTTGACCGCACCGGGCCGGCAGCCCACTTGAACAAAAAGGCGGTCCACTGGGTGCCGTCGCGGTCTGTCCACGTTGCGGCCCGCCCCTCGTCAAACCCGATCCCTTCTGCGACCGGTGAAAGGGCGACGTTGGAAAAGTCGCTGTTCGACACGGGCCACTGGAAAGACCAATGCGGTCCCGCTCGCCCTTCGTGCCCCCGGTACCATGCTTCGGTACCCAGCAGGGCGCATAGCACCCACACCCCCAATCCAACCACCAGCCTCCACGGAACAAGGTTTGTGGCGGGTTCCGAAGACCGCTGCAGTTGCGGAAAACCTCCGGAAAGAAGGTGGGCAAGACCCCAAACCACGACGAAACAGATGCCCAGGATGATAAAGCCGGCCGGATCATGCCACTTCGAGATCGCTTCGAGCCCGTCGTGGGCGGCCACCGCCGCCAGGAGGAAAGCGCGCCCGACGTTGCAGATGAACGCAACTACGGACCCGCAGATGACGAGCAGGAGTCGCCGCGGCCACGTCGCGCGATAGAGTTCCCCAAGGAACAGCGACACCATGAGCGTGGCCTGAAGCGACCGGATCCCGCTGCAAGCCTCAGCAATTCCCAGCAGGCCGGTTTTGAGTTCGATGAGGTTCCCGTGCTGGAGCGCCTGAATATGAACCAGATTCAACGCGGCAACCGTAACTGAGGTGACCACCAGCATCAGGCCCTGAGTGACGAAATGTTCCATATCGCCCTCCCACGGGACCGTCGCCAATATCATGCAGATGCTGAACCCGAAGTGTTTCAGCCACGGCCTGCCGCCCACGAAATAAACCGCGCAGAGCGACAGCACGACGACTTCCAACGCCAAAAGCCAAATAATGAGCCGCCAGTCCGGATAGGGCTGCTCCACGAGCCAGGTGGGTAGAAACGCAACGCCGGCCAGCCAAAACAACCCTTTTGGAACGGCCGAGCGCGCCGGCTCGGCGCGCGGACGGGTCATCCAGCGAAAAAAGAAAAGGTAAGCGCAGATCAGGGGTCCGAACCACCCGAAACTATATTCGGCGCTGATCGACCAATACACGGCAAGACGCGCGATAAGCACGTACCAAAGCGCGCCGAAAGCAGCGATCAGCAAGCCATACCGCCAGGATTCGCGATGATGTTGGAAGCTGAATGGCCTCACAGGTGGATTCATTTTTGATTGACCCGCTGCGGTGATTCACTATCCGGAGCCGCTGGCCGTCGTGTTAGCCCGTACCCCTCGGGGAAGGTCTTGAGCGTGAGGTAAAGCTTCCTGCCGAGGGGGGGCTGGGTCCGAGGGATGGTCGTCCTGAACGGAGCGATTTGAGCCGCGGCCGGAGTTAAAGAGAGCTTCATACGCGTAGCCAACGGTTTCCGTCAGGAATTCCTTGGCCCGCTCGCTGGACTGCCACCAGGATCCCGCCTGACGGCTGGATGGAACCCAGCCGATAACCCCGACGTCCGATCCCGAGGGATACACTTTGGCGAAGACCAACCGGGTGCGCCGGGCATGGGTGCCCCACGTAAACACATCGAGGGTCCTGGACTGGAGATTCCTGTTCCCAAGCGCCTGGCAAACGGCCACGGCGGATTCATAGGTACGCTGGCGCTCGGTGCCCCTGGCGGGAGCGACGATTATTTTGTCTTTAGGCACCCCCGATCGCATCAGTTCGTTGGCGGCCATCTCGGCGTAGTTCGAGCCACCCTCCCCCCATCGCTCAGCAGAGGTCGGACTGCCGGCCGTGACGATGTATTGGTAACCCTGCGACTCGAATTCCTGTCCGGCAGCGCGGACGCCCTCACGGCCGATCCAGCCCTCCACCACCAGGACGCCCGCCGGCACGCGGTCCGTTGACGACAGGAAGGATTCTCCGCGTCGGCACCACCAGACCAACGGGACCGCCGTAATCCCGAGGGTGCACAACCAGCCGGCCCACGTCAGGCACCAAACGCTGCGGCGTTGGATCACGCGCAGGCGCCTGAGCTTGAGGCAGGCCGCCTCCCACCAGCGGAGGCGTGCATTCCGGTCATCAACCATTCAGGTCAATGCATTCATCGAAGCATCGCCTCTGAGTTCAGGGATTTGCGCGGCAATCGCCCGCCCTATTTCCAGGCAGGCCGTGGCCGCCGGAGACGGCGCGTTACACACGTGAACCGCAGGCGGGCGGCGAAGGATCAAAAAGTCATCCACCAGCTTGCCGTCGGGACGCAAGGCCTGCGCGCGGACGCCTGCCTCCGCGCTGACCAGGTCATCTTCACGGATGTCAGGAATCAGTTTTTGCAGGCTGCGAACGAATGCTTTTTTGCTGAAAGATCGATGCATTTCTTCAAGTCCCGATCTCGCGTGCTTCGCCGCCAACCGCCAGAACCCCGCGTAGGTCACGGTGTCCAGAAAATCTCGCATATCAAACGACGTGCGGCGGTACCCTTCCCGCTTCAAACTGAGCACGGCATTGGGTCCGGCATGGACGCCGCCATCGATCATGCGAGTAAAATGAACTCCCAGGAACGGGAATTGAGGATCGGGCACCGGGTAGATAAGGTTACGCACGAGGCGACGGCGTTCGGGTTTCAACTCATAGTATTCACCCCGGAAAGGCACAATCCGGGCGCCGGGATCGCCTCCGGCCAGCTTCGCCACGCGATCGCTGTGCAAGCCGGCGCAATTGATCACCCAACGCGCCGCCAAGTCACCCTTTGACGTCTCGAGAACCGCCTCGCTGCCGGACACCCGCAAGCCGTGCACGTTCGTGGCCAACCGCAGTTCGCCCCCCTGAGCTCCGATCAACTCCGCCAGCTTTCGACAGACGCCGACAAAGTCCACGATGCCCGTGGACGGAACGTGGATTCCCGCGACGCAACTCACGTGCGGCTCGATCTCATTGACTTCGGAAGCGCTCAGCTTCCTGACGGCTAAACCATTCGCAATTCCCCGCGCGTACAGGTTCTCCATCCGGGGAAGCTCGGATGCGCTCGTGGCGACGATCACTTTGCCACAGACTTCGTGACGGATGCCGTGGTGTTCGCAGAATTCCAGCAACCGCCGGTTACCGTCGCGGCACAATTTCGCTTTGAGGCTGCCCGGTTGATAGTAAATGCCCGAGTGGATGACGCCGCTGTTCCGGCCGGTTTGATGGCGGGCCCAGGCATCCTCCTTTTCGAGCACCGCGATTCGGATCCCGGGTCTCTGGCCTAGAATGGTCCACGCCACCGTCAAACCGACGATCCCTCCACCGATCACCAAATAATCGAATCGTTCCATGCTCAAGCTAGCGCCGGGCCGGCGGGCACCGTCACCCGTCGTCCCATTTGGCGGGGCTTCAGACCGCACACTCCGCGGTAACGGCCGCCCGAAGCTCAGAAGCGATGAACCGCTGATCGTCGCGTCCGAGCTGATGGTACAGAGGAAGGAGAATGCATCCGTCCTGCGCGCGTTCGCTCTCGGCGAGTGAGCCGGCCGATCGCCAGGATTGATGCTGATAGGCCGGTTCCCGATGGGCACACATGATTCCCCGCCTGGTGGCAATTCTCCGGTCCAAAAGACTCTGCATCACTTGTCTCTGATCGGCGCCGTCCGGCAAACGGACGCAGTAGCTCTGCCAGTTGCTTCGTGCCCATTCGGGTTCGGCAGGCAGACGCAACTCCGGGAGATCTCCGAGCAGCGAGCGATAGATCTCAGCCAGTTCCCGGCGCCGGCTGACCAATTCCGGCAAACGCTTGAGTTGTTCCCGCCCGATGGCTGCTTGCAAATCGGTCATCCGGTAGTTAAAGCCGATTTCAGGGTAGCTCTCGAAGATGATCGTATTGGCCGCGTGGCGGACGGTGTCCGGCACGGACATCCCGTGTTGTCGCCATAAACGAAACCGCGCGTCCCAGTCTTTGTGTTTGGTTGTGATCATTCCACCGTCGCCGGTAGAAAGGATTTTTCTCGGGTGGAAGGAGAAACAAGCCACGTCCCCGTGCGGTTTCCCGATGCGCTCCCAGCGGCCGTTCCACAGGATTTCGCTGCCGATTGCGCACGCGGCGTCTTCGATCAAGGGAAGGGAATGCGTTTCGGCAATTCGGGCCAACCGGCTGAGATCGCACGGCATGCCCATTTGATGGACGCAAAGAATGGCCCTGGTTCTCGGGCCTATCGCCGCTTCCACCAGATCCGGCGCGATGTTGAACGTCTCCGGGCTGATATCAACGAAAACCGGCGTCGCGCCGCAGTAACGGACGCTGTTGGCCGTTGCAATAAAAGAATGGCTGACCGTAATGACCTCGTCTCCGGGGCCGACGCCGGCAGCGAGCAAGGAAAGATGAAGCGCCGTCGTGCAGTTTGACACTGCGCAGGCGTGCGCGGCACCGACGCCCTCTGCAAAATCACGCTCAAAGGCGGCGACTTCCGGGCCCTGCGTAATCCAGCCGGAGAGAATCACCCGCCGAACGGCCTCCGCCTCACGCTCGTCGACCAAAGGTTTAGCAATTGGAATCATCGAAAGATTATCAGAAAGATTATCATCACGTACGTTGCTCTCACACAGATGAACTGAGGACCGTGGAAGGGACCTGCTCGCGGGACCACCAATCCACCAACCGGCGCAGGCCCTCATCCAGGGAGACCTGCGCCTTGAAACCGATCAACCGTTCCGCCTTGCTGATATCGGCGAGCCTCCTCGAAACCGGGTTGACCTTGCGGGCCGCCGCGTATTCCGGAGTGCGACTCACGCCCATCACGCGCCCAAGCCTCAGGGCGAGTTCGTTCAGGCTGGTCTCGGTCCCGCTTGCGACGTTAAATACCTCGTCCGTCACCGGCGCCTTTGCGGCCAGAAGGTTCGCCCGCGCGATGTCCTCGACGTACACAAAGTCCATCGTCTGCGTACCATCCCCAAGAATCAGGCAAGGCTCGCCTTTCGCCAGACGCTCCATCCAGCGGATCAGGACTTCCGTATACACCCCGAAGACATCCATCCGAGGGCCATAGACGTTGAAGTAACGTAACGCGACGTAGTCCAATCCATACATCGCGTGAAAGCTGCGAAAAATCCCCTCGTTGAACAGCTTTGCGGCCCCATAAATGGTTCGGTTATCGTAACCGTGGTGCGCCTCCGGTGTGGGAAACACCTCGGCGAGCCCATAAACCGATGCGGAGGATGCGGCAACGACTTTCTTCACTTTGGCTGCCACCGCCGCCTCCGCCACGTTAAACGTGCCGTTTACCAGAACTTCCAGCGCCAGCCGCGGGTCCTCAGCGCACTGCGTGATCCGGATCGCCGCCTGGTGGAAGACAACGTCAACGCCTGCCATGACCTTTCCGAGAAGCTGCGCGTCGCGTACGTCGCCTTCGACCAGGGTAACATTGCCCGAAGCCGCCGCCGATTCAAGATTCTGACGTCGCCCCCGGGAAAAGTCGTCGAGAATCACAATTTCTTCCAGCCCTTCGGCCACCAACAGGTCAGCGATGTGCGACCCAATCAGCCCTGCGCCTCCGGTGATTAAAGCTCGTTTATAGGTCAGCATTTTCGATACTCGGTTGAAATCCATCGCGCCAGCGCAAAAACCGGGCGGGCACACCAGCCACGATGCTGAACGGAGGTACGTCCCGGGTCACCACCGCCCCGGCTCCGACGATGCTGCCTTTGCCGATCGTCACGCCGGGCAGCAGAACAGCACCCGTCCCGATGTCCGCCCAGGCTTCCACGCGCACCGGACGAACCTCCAGGTCGGTTTCGATAATTGGCCGGTCGACAGGGAGGCCGGTGTGGGACGAGCCCAGGATTTTTGCGCCCGGACCCCACCCTACATGATCTTCCAGAATTAAATTCCGCGCGTCGAGGTAGGCCTGGGGGCCGATCCAGACGTGATTGCCGATCCTGGTGATCCCATCAAAACGCCCTTGAATGTACGCCTGGGCTCCGATGAAAACCCCATTTCCGATCTCAAACGTCTCCAAATGCGTGAATCCGACCCCGGTGCCTATCCGGACACCATCACCGAACTTACGGGCAACGGACCTCCAGATTGCTCGACGCATGAGCCGGTCAATCTCGCCATCACCACTGCCGAATCGGGAATATTGTTCCAGGAGGGCGACCGACGAGTAAGTCTCCCTAAGGTGCCGAGACAAATCCATCTCGAAAAGGGGGTCAGGTTTGACCGGTTGTTTGCCATGAACGGCAGGGATAGTTCGAGCATGGCTCTCAAGGCTGATATTCATTACAAAAATAAATCAATTAATTTATACATTTTAAACTTACCTTCAATCAAGGCAGCCGGCGATTCATCCGGAGCGCCTCAGCAGGGAAAGCCCTTACCTTTGCACCCCCTCGGTACGATCCTGAGTAGCTGTTGGGGTTAAGAGGTACGGATCGGACATAGGCAAAGTTGCGCCGCTCGTGCGGTTCCAGGAAGGCGCGTCATCCTTGCGGCGCCGGTTCGGCGGTACGCTGACGCCGGTCCCGGTTCCGGAGCTGGAAGGACAGGCCGGTCTTCCGGATGTACCGGTTGATCCGCTCGATTCCAAGAAGAGGAATCAGGGACCGAACGCTGTACAGGCCGGTAAGCAGCGCAAGGACGCAGCCAATGCCTGTCCCCCAAGGCTCACGCAGCGTCAATCGGGTGCAGAGCGCGATGGCCACGGTAACGGCGCCTAACAGCGACAGCCGCACGTTCCGAGGGGACAAGGAAAACTCGGACACCCTCCGGACGATCACGTACACGATATACCAGTGAAAGAGGTAAAGGCCCAGAAAAGCCATGCCCGTACCGGGGAGGCCGAACAGCCTCAGACCCAACCAGCCGAGCAATACATACACGGTGTAGGAGGCGAGATCGCTCCAGAAAAGGGCCGCCGCCCGGCCTTTGGCCACCAGGATGTAGCCCATTGGCCAGGAATTCACGCGCAGGAACATGCCGACGACCTGCCAGCATAGAATCTCTGCCGCCTTATCGAACCTGGTCGAATAGAATATCTGGATCACCCAGGGCGCAAACGCGAGAGTCGCCAGGATGCCGGGAAGGGCCAGCAGGTTCGAGATTTCCGCTTGTTCGTTGACGAGCTGATTGCAGCGCCGGTTGTCGCCGGCAACCGCCGTCAGCCGGGGGAAGAAATCCGTTCCCATGGCTTGCAGCACGAAGCCGACATAGACCATGGAGAGCGCGTTGGCTGCTTGAAACTGGCCGGCGCCGTCCACGCCGAGCTGGCGCGTGACGAACACACGGAGCAAGAACGGGGCCCCGAGCGTCATCAGCCCCGTCAGTAGGAACACGATCCCCAGCTTCAACAGGCTCCCGGCTTCTACCACAACCTGCTGAGGCTGGATGCGAACCGGTTCAACCCGGATGCGGCGAGCGTAAGACCAGGAAAAGAACGCTCCAACTCCCGCTGCCAGTACCATGTAGGCAGGAATCGCCTGGCGACCCCAGACGTACACGATCGGAATGCTCAGAAGCGCACCGGCCAGACTGCCGATGATGTTTATTTTAGCCAGGTCCCCAATCCGGCGCATGCCCTGCAAAAGCGCGCCTTGCCCACCCATGACGGCGCCGAAAAGCAGGATGATTGAGAGCAACCCGATATCGGACGCATGGTCGCCATTGCCGAAAGCGAGCCGGCTGATCGGTTCGCGCGCCAGGAAGAGGGCCACCGTGCCGATGATGCCGAGCACGAGACAGACCCGGCGAAGGGTGATTACGGTGGTGGCAATCACTGCGGGGCTGCCCGAACCCATCGCCGACGCGATCTGGCGCACACCCGAACTGCTGATGCCGAGGTCGACCGCGGTTTTGGCCAGGCTTATCACCGAATCATAGATCGCCTCGAGGCCGATACCGGCGGGACCGAGCAGCAGCGCCAGGAGTTTCGTGCGCACCATCCGAATCGCGATCACGATTGCCGTCGACCCGCCAATGATCGAAGTCGATTTCAGCGCCTCGGCGTGCGACGTGGTCTCGGGTTCGTCGGCCAAACGGGGCGGGCACGACTCGGTCGCCTGGCCGGAGCCGGCCCGTTCATCAACCAAAGGTTTCGCCATCGGATTTGCTAAAAGGACGGTCGAGAGGTCCTCGCACGTGAATGTGGTGCCGGCTCAAGAGCGCAGACACCCCCGCGGCCGCAGGTCCACTGCCCGTGAATATCGCTAGAGTCGGCATTTTGTCGCCAGCCTTTAATCCAATCATCAAGCATTACAATCTCCTGGCAGCCGTCACCAATTGATCGATCCGCAACCGGGTAGTCGATCCGCCCGGGAACTCCGGCGATTCGGTCTATATTATGGTCCATGTATTTTGTTTGTCGAGCGATCCGCCAAAAAGGATCGTCAACCTCGGCGCCGGGTCGCCCGGCCGTGGACGCGCTGCCAACAATCCAATCGACCGAGACGCGGCCGGCGAGCATCTACCTTTGAAGGCGAGAAGGGTGCGACCCGAGGCCGGCGCCGCCTCGGTTTCCGGCAACTCACCGCGGGGATGAGCGGGGATGGTCAGCCAGGCGCCCCCCGCAGCCTTCGAGGGCCGCCAACCCCGCGCCGTCCACCCTGCGCACCGATTACGGAACGCCGGCGGGGCTGCCCACGACGTGCGCGGCTTTGCCTGCCGGTTCTACATCACTGATCCGCGCCCAGCTGGGAGGCAAATTTCGCAGGATCTCGATATTTTTAAACACAGGACTGGTCCGCGCTCCGTGCGCATGGACCCATGCAGCCATTTTGCGAATACCCTCCTCAAGCGACGTCTTCTTCCGCTTCCCAAAAACCTCCTCGGCTTTGGAATGATCGGAAAAAGCGTACTTAACCTCATTCCGGGGTTCGAGGTGTTTCACGTTGCACTCTGCGCCCATCGCAGCCGCCACTACCTGCGCAAGGTAATTGACGGTGAACGGAACATCGGCGCCAACGTTGAAGATTTCATTACGCGCAGCCGGATAGTTGACTGACTCCGCGATCACGGGGGCCACGTCGTTGATGTGGGTAAACGCCCGTTCCTGCTCACCGTCTCCAAAAATCGTCATCGGCTGGCCGCTCAGAATCTGGTTCATGAAGATCCCGACGACATTTCGATAACGGTCGCCGATATTTTGGCGCTCGCCGTACACGTTGTGCGGCCGAAAGATAACGTAGTCCAGGCCGAACATCTCATGCGAAACCCTCAGTTCCTGTTCAATACACAATTTGGCGATGCCGTATGAGTCTTCCGGGATCGGAATCATCTTCTCGGTCATCGGGGTCTGACCTGCACCATACACCGCGATCGACGAAGTGAATACAAACGACCTGGTGCCGTAATTGACGGCGGCATTGATCAGGTTTACCGAACCGATAACGTTGTTGTTATAATTAAAACGCTTGATAAAATGACTCAGGCCTTCGGCGGCGTACGCGGCCAGATGATATACATGATCAAACCTGTAGCGTTCGAACAGCGACCGGATCAGCGCGTCATCCAGGATTGATCCCTCGACGAAAATGGCTCCGGCGGGGACATTTTCCTTGAATCCTCCACTTAGATCGTCGAGCACGACGACGCGATGGCCCATCTTGAGCAGGTGTTCCGCGACGTGCGAACCGATAAAGCCCGCGCCTCCGGTCACCAGAGAAGAGCTTGTCCCTTCGATGTGATGTGAGTTCTGATAGTTCATAATAGGTAATTAAGTTTTCTGTACCTGGTTGGCTATGGCTGTTTCCACTCAGACGGCGTTCTCGACCATTCTTGGTGGAGGAGCCAGGGGTTCGTAACCTAAATTCGGCTCCTTGCCGCTGTTGATAAACTCAGCCGGCTTTAACCGGAGATTCCATTTGATTGCGACCGCATACATTTTCAGACGGTTTTGCAACGCTTCCGTGCGATTAAACTGGCTAAACAATTTGTAGCCGGCGTAACGAAGCCCCAGACCGAGCAGGTTGACCCGCCGAATCCGGACCAACCCCCTCATGCCGTAATGTTTGTAAAAGAAACGGTAACAGCTTCGGTAAGTCTCGAGCGCAAATTTGATGGGGAATCTACCAACGGATTGGCCGCCGAGGTGCGTTATCTCTGCGCCCGGGTAAAAGAGAATGGACGAACCCGATTTCCAAACGCGGAAGCATAAATCCGTTTCTTCAAAGTGATAAAAGAAGCGCTCATCAAAGCCGCCGAGGCGCTTCAGGAGCTCACCTCTGAACAAAATGCAACAGCCGGACTGAAACCCGATCGTTCGCTCACTGTGGCCCGCCCAGCCCTGGTAGACGTCCGAAGCGAAGGCCTCTGAAATGCGCCCCAGCCGCCTCAGGTACAAAGCGCTCACCAGATAACCGGAAACCGTCGGGATAGGGCGGGCCGGATTTTGGAACGAGCCATCCGGATTCAAGACCCGGCAGCCGAACGCGCCCGCTTCGGGATGCGTGTCTGCAAACGCCACCAGCTTTTCCAGGGCGTGATCAAGAATCACGGTGTCCGGATTCAGGATCAGGATGTACTGGCCGCGGGCTTCACGGATGCCGGCGTTGTTTCCCTTCGCAAAGCCCAGATTAGCGCCGTTTTCGACAATTCTAACTTCAGGGAAATGTTCCCTCAGGTACTCGACCGATCCGTCGGCAGACCCGTTATCGGACACAATCACCTCGAAGTCGATCTTCTTGGTCTGTTGGAATATTGAATTAACGCAATTTGCTATAACCTTTAAATCGTTCCAGCAAATGATTACGATGCTCAGTTTCATTTCCTTAAATGTCTTTTCAAAGAATTACTGTCACAGCTTTCGATGCCGCAAATTGGCGGAGCGTACCCGGTTGAGGAGATGCCGGGCAACACAGGGTCCGGCGGCAGGGGACGAATCTGCCGGCCTGCCTCTCTGATGTCAGGTGCTGGCGCTCAGCCCGAACGACGCCTGTTGCGGGCCGCCGGAGGCGTTCGGACTGTTTCGGCGCCGGACCGTGAGTGGGCAATCATACGGGACCGACGCCATCTGACCGGGCGAAAGGGCGGTCGACCATTCGGCGGCATCTACAGCGACCGTGAGGGCCGGGATCGGCGGGAGTTTTTATAAACTCCGCCGGGTATCCTCCGCCCGGAAGGCTGTCCTTTCCCTGACGGCTGGACCCGGCATAGGGCCACACCTGCGCGGGCGTTGCACATCCCGGGCCGGATGGACCTGATGGGGAGGGGCGCCCGCCCGCCGGTGAACCGCTGCAGATGCGCGGAGTGTCCCCTGGATCACGCCTTCCAGACCTTTTCCGGCGCGGCTTGCACGGCCGCCATGGCGTTCCTGGTGTCAACGATGCACTGTGCCCAATCGGCAAGTTCCTGATAATTCACAGAGGCGTGAGCGGTCGCGATCACCACCAGGTCAAATCCCGCTATCGTCTCCCGGTCCCAAGGCACGGATGTAATTCCCACCCATTGGGGGTGCTCGCGGGTCGGGCGGATCACCGGAACATACGGGTCATGATAGGCGACCTCGGCTCCACGCTGCTGAAGCAGCTCCATGATGCGGTAGCTCGGTGATTCACGTTCATCGTCCACGTTCGGCTTGTAGGCAAGGCCGACAATCAGCACACGCGAGCCATTCACCGGTTTGCGTCTCGAGTTCAGGGCTTCGCCCACACGTTCCACTACATGGGCGGGCATGGAAGTGTTAATCTCGCCCGCCAACTCAATAAAGCGCGTGCTGCGTTCAAATTCCCTTGCCTTCCACGTCAGGTAAAATGGATCGATCGGAATGCAGTGCCCCCCTAAGCCGGGTCCCGGATAGAAGGCCATGAAGCCAAACGGCTTCGTCTTCGCCGCTTCGATTACCTCCCAGATGTCGATCCCCATTGAACCATACACAAGCTTCAGCTCATTCACGAGGGCGATGTTCACGCTTCGGAAAATGTTTTCCAGGAGCTTGGCGGCTTCCGCGACACGACAGGATGAGACAGGTACGACCGTCTTGATGGCCTCCCTGTACACCTTTACGGCCTTATCAAGGCAGGCGGGCGTCAGGCCGCCGACGAGTTTCGGAACCTCACCCACTCTGCTGGCCGGGTTTGCCGGATCTTCGCGTTCCGGCGAAAACGCCAGATGAAAATCTTCACCGGCTTTCATGCCCGATCCGGCTTCAAGGACTGCCCGCAACTCCTCATCCGTCGTTCCTGGATAGGTAGTAGACTCCAAGACGACCAACACGCCCGGCGTCAGGTACGGGGCGATGGCACGCCCGGTATCCAGAATGAAGGAGATGTCGGGCTCGCGGTTCTTATTGAGCGGCGTCGGAACGCAGATGATGACGGCATGAACCCCCCTGATCCCGGCGAAATCGGAGGCTGCTACGAACCGCTGCGCGTCCACCTGCTCGGCGACGGTGTCTGCGGAAACGTGCTTGATATAGCTTCGTCCCTGGTTAAGGGCCTCCACTTTATTTTGATCAATGTCAAGGCCAAGGACGTGCACCCCCGAGCGGGCAAATTGTAGCGCGAGGGGCAATCCGACATAGCCGAGACCCACAATGGCGATCTGCGTCTTGGAAGGTCTATGCATTTGGTAAGTAATTATGGCAAAAATTAACGACGTGGTCTATATAAGTATAATAAAATGATGATGCGGGTTTACGCGGGTTCCGGAACAGTTCTGTTCAGCCGCCTCGTTCAGCCGCGCCCCTGCCACCCCGGGAACGCGGGGTTTACGTGATCCGGAATGATCAAAGCGGCTGACACCGGCGACGGCTACACCCTCCCGGGCTCCCCGGCGCGCCAGTTCCGCCGGCCGGATCCCACCGGCGGCGCCGCGCAAGGGGTATTCGGAGTCACAGCGTTAGCGGAACGAGGTGATGGCTTCTCTAAGGTAATCGCCCTGCTTGCCCAGGCCGAGAAGCAGCTTTTTGATATAGGCGCTTACCATCCACGGATCCTTCTCGAGCGCCGCCTGGTAAAATTCCCTGGCGAGCGTTAGTTCACCTCGCCAGTAGCACTGACTGCCGATGCCATCGTAAACTCGCGCCCGTACGTGATCCCGTTCCGTTTCATCGGAAGTGTTCCGGCTCAACGATTCCTCGAACTGCTCGAGATTCATGAACGAGCCGCTCCCGCGGTACCGTTCCGAAGCCAGCGTTCGCGCGTACGTATGAGCGACCGCCGAGAGGCACGCCTTGGCGACGCGCGTGTATCCGGCTTCTTGAGCCCTCTTTCTGATGAGCCAGGGAATCTCTATTTCTTCGGTGGCACACGCGGCAAGCTTTGCTTTGTGCAGTACGTCGGTCATGCTCAACGCGTGCTGCTCGCGATAGCACACCATTCGATCGGCAAAGTAGGCGACGTCGTAAAAGAGCGCGAACAGGCACCACAGGTACCAATCACCAACCCACGGCATGCTCAGCTCGAAAAGGCTGATTTTCTCGTAGCACTCGCGGCGAACGATCACTGATGGAGTCAAAATGAAGTTTGACTGAAGCAGCTTTTTCAACAAAACGTGACCCGCGATGATTCGATCATGATCCGCGCGCGCCCGATAACATCCCAACAACCTGGTTTCAACGCCGTCCCGCACGCCAAATCCGGGACAAAAGGCGTATCCGACGTTTGGATGCCTCTCCAGGACGTCGACGTATTTTTCCAACACGTACGGCTTCCGCAGGTAATCATCTGCCGAGATGAGCCACACGTACCTTCCCCGGCTCAGGCCGATGCCCTTGTTGTAATTGCGGAGGTGCCCCAGGTTCGGATCGTTGCGAATGTACCTTACGCGAGCGTCCTGAAAGGAACGAGCTACCTCGGCCGTATTATCCGGCGAGCAATCGTCCATGACCAAGACCTCGAAGTTTTTATAACTTTGGCACAGGATTGAATCGACGCATTCTCGCAACAAATGGGCCAGCTTGTAGCAGGGAATGACGAAGCTAACGGCGGGCTCTTGCATAAAATCCGGGTCCGTTTTGGTCTAACCTTGATTGGCGGTTGCGCACGAGCGGAAGGCTTTGCCGGATGGCACCCTCCGGTATCATCCGGGTTCCGTCATGCCAAAATCATCGGGCGAGGCGACCAGTCACCACGCCTGTCCCGCTCAATGGCGAGTTCCAGCGCCTTCTCGAACAGGTCGGTCGCATCGTCCCAGGTGAAACGGTTTGCCGTGTCATAGGCTGCATCCGACATCCGCTTCCAGTCGTGCTGCGGCAGCGTCAAGACCTGTAAAAGCCGCTGTGACAAGCCATCTACGTCTTCGATGTCGACCAGATGCCCGTTCACGCCTTCCTCAATGATATCCAGCGGCCCTCCAACCCGCGTCGACACCACCGGACAGCGGCACGCCATGGCCTCCAGTGGAGGCAGATGAAATCCCTCCCGGGCGCTCCCGCATAGCCACACGTCGCACTTTGCGTAAAGGTCTCTCAAGGAGTTCTGCGGCGGCCGGTAATGGAATTCGGCATAGCGAGGCAGGCGCAGGTCCAGACCGGGTTTCTCCGCCCCAAAGGATATGACCCGAAGCGACGGCACGACAGCCGCTACCTTCTCCAGCGCTTTAAGGGCGGTACGGCAGCCTTTCATCCAGGATGTGGAGTACAGGATGCCGACGGTCGGGACCGCCCCTTTCGCTCTCTCCACGGCATTAAACTGCTCCAAGTCGACGCTGTTAGGAACAAGCGAGACGATCTTATCCCCAAACTCCTCCTGCGCCAGCTGCAGGAGCCATTTGGATATCACGATCTTGTGAAGGGGCATTCGCCAGGCCGCATCGGCGTCCCGCCTACGCTTGTCCGCTTCATGGTTCTGGATAAAGAAGGCTTTTGCGCCTTTTGCTCGAGAGAGGTTCTGCACTCCAAACGCGGTCGCATAATAGGTTGCGATGACCACATCGGCATCCGGCACATCGGCATCCACCACCGGGCGTTCCTTATTGAGGACGGTGTGCGGGACGTCTATTCGGTCGAAGTGTGACTGCCCGGCAGGGTTTGTCGGCCACCCGCGACCCACTAAGACGGATTTTACCTTGCTCCGGAGCGGCATAGTGAACGGGTTGGATACAGCCGTCACCTCATGCCCCCGTCGTTGCAATCGTTCGGCATAGATGGCAAGCACCCGGACGCCGCCCTGCAGACCCGTGTATGGAAGAACAAACGTGATTTTCATTTTTTGACAACTGGCATACCTGCTCGGTTCCGGGACGCGGCGTCTAACCGCGTCAATTCCGGTGACCGTGAATCGTCTTCCCTGCTGATGTAGAGATCGGCGGACAAGTTGTTCGTTCGGAAACGGACGTTGTCGCCGAACCATTGCGCGCCATTTTTAAACGGGTATGGACGCCAACCCGACGTTATCACGAGCCGCGAGCCCGCGCCGGGTGGTCACTCCCAGCGTTTTCGAGCAGGTAAGCTGAATCTTTTGCGCCTCAAGGGACTCGTTCAACTCAGCGGCGTGGTGTCGGAGCCGACCTGGCCGCAGGTTACCTGGTGACCGAGGCGCTTTGCCCCATCGAATCGCCCGGCCTATCCTGCAGGCCTGAGGCAGTGCCGTCCAGGTTCCCGTCGAGCAGCGAGCCAATCAATCTGTCGGCGCCCTCGAACGCGGAGTCCGCGCGTGTACTTACTGGCTGGACGTGATTTGCAGGTTGGTAGGCGGCAGCGGCGTCGGTTGCGGTGCCGGGCTACCACTGGAGTACTGATACGCCCCGATGGTCCACCCCCCGGAGCTACCCCGGGTATTCCCATCCATGTCCTTGTTGATGAAGCCGTCCGTGGCCAGGGGCAGGCCGTTCTGGAGCGCTGCCGCCCCGGCCGCGGTCAGGTGAAAATCGCCCTGGGCGCTGTTGACAAAGGGATCCGCGATGAGGGCAAGGGAGTGCGGCTCGTTACTCGGCCATGAAAAGCCGTTTACTATGGCCGGATAATAGGCGTTGTAGTCGCTGTGAACGGGACCGCCGGCGTTACTCGTGTTTGAGCTGTTGAAGAACACGTTGTTGTACACCTGCGTGTTCGGATCCGTTGTGCCGCCAAAAGATATCCACCCGTAGTTCCAATTTGAATCCACGCCCGCAAACACGTTGTTGTAAACATAAATCGGGCCGTAATTCCCAGGGGCCTTCGTTTGAATCATCGAGTAGACGGCGTTGTAGAAGACGTTGCCGTAAAAATACAGATTGACGGCGCCGCCCCATTCGAAGAAAAGTCCGTCGTTCGGGGAGTTATAGATCGTGTTGTAACGCCAAGTCAGGTTCTGGCTTGGGTAGGAATAAATGATGTCATCGTGATCGATGTTGTCGGACGTCACGTCGTAGATGGTGCAGTACTGGATGACGACCCCGTTCCAATTGGACGCCCGGAACGCTTCGCAAATCTGGTGAACGATGCAATGATCGAAGGTGACGTTGGTAACGGTGTTGCTGCTCGGCGCCCAGGTAAACCCATAGCGGGCCCACGACAGGCCCGAGGTTGCGGCCGGCCCGATAATCTCGACGTTCGAGATCGTCACGTCGGCGACGTTCCCGTTTTGAGCCCCCTGCGAGGCATACCCACCGGTGGAGGGGATTTGGAGCAGGATGCCCGAAGCGACCCGCCCGTCGACGGTGATGTCGTGGCCGGCCGGGATCGAGAGGAAGGGCCAGTTTGAGCCGCTAAAGGCCACTTGGGAATCGAAACTCGAGTTCCAACCCGCCGCGCTTGCGGCCGCCGAATCGGTTGACCGCGCGCGCAGGACCGTCACCGGGCTGCCCGGGCTGCCGCTCGCTTGTATGGTGAGGGGTGCCGAGTAGCTGCCTCCCGCCAGCCAAACCGTATCTCCCGCCTGAATGCTGCCC
>JAFBAP010000134.1 GCA_019247695.1 Verrucomicrobiota bacterium
TCCGAACTCCGAACTCCGAACTCCGAACTCCGAACTCCGAACTCCGAACTCCGAACTCCGAACTCCGAACTCCGAACTCCGAACTCTGAACTCCGAACTCCGAACTCCGAACTCGATACCGTTTGCCGCGCCGGTGATCCTATTCTAAAGAGGTATATGTTTACGGGCACGTACACGGCCATTGTGACGCCCTTCAAGGATGGGAGAGTGGATGAAGCCGCTTTCCGGCGGTTGATAGATTTTCAAGTCGAAAACGGCGTTGATGGGATCGTTCCGGCAGGCACGACCGGGGAAGCCGCGACGCTGGACTATGACGAGCACCTCCGTGTCGTAGAGATCGCCGTCGAGCAGGCCGCGAAACGCTGCCTGATCGTCGCCGGGACCAGTTCAAACTCGACGAACGAGGCCATCGAGCTTTCAAAAAGGGCTGAGCGCCTCGGCGTGGACGGCTTGCTGCATGCCAGCCCGTACTACAATAAACCGACGCAGGAGGGTGTTTATCGCCATTACCGGGCGATTGCCGAAGCGATTTCGACAAAGATCATGCTGTACAACATACCGGGCCGGACGGCGGGCGAGATCGGGGTAGACACGTGCGTTCGCCTGGCCGAGGACTGCCCGAGCATTGTCAGCATCAAGGAAGCGGGCGGCTCAACCGAGCGCGTATCCTTGCTGCGGAAGCAGCTTCCTCGGGAGTTCACCATCCTGTCCGGGGATGACCCGCAAACCCTGCCGTTCATGGCGGTAGGAGCTGTGGGCGTGGTCAGCGTGGCGTCCAACGTCATCCCGCGGGAGATCGTCCGGCTGGTAGCGGCTTTTCGCAAAGGCCACTTCAGCGAGGCGTTGAATGATCATCTGTATTGGTACCCGCTCTTCAAAGACCTTTTCCTGGAGTCAAATCCTATCCCGGTCAAAGCTGCGCTGCACCTGCTTGGGCGGATTGAGGCGGAGTACCGGTTGCCGCTCTGCGAGATGGGTTCGGCCAACCTGGAGCGCCTGCGCCGGACGCTCGTTGCGCTCGGCCTGCTATGACTTCTTTGCTGGTGCACGGCGCCGCGGGCCGTCTCGGGTCGCGGATCATTCGCGCGGCTAGGGCGACTCCCGGGCTGGAGGTGCGGGAAGCCGGCCGGAACACCGATCTGTCGAAGGTGCTGCCGGGCTGTGATGCAGCCATCGACGTGAGCCAACCGGGGGGGACGGTCCGCCTGGTGGCGGCAGCGGTGGTGACGGGTACGCCGGTTGTAATCGGAACCACGGGCCATTCAGCGGAGGAATTAGAGGGGTTTCGTGAAGCCGCCCGGCGATTACCTATCCTCGCGGCCCCGAATTTCAGCATTGGGGTTAACCTCTTGTTTTGGCTGACGCAACGGGCGGCAGAAAGCCTTGGACAAGAGTTTCGGGCCGAAATTCTGGAGCTGCACCACGAATTGAAAAAAGATGCCCCCAGCGGCACGGCCCAAAAACTGGGTGAGCTTGTCGCGCGCGCCCGTGGGCAGAATTACGGTGAGGTGGTCCGGCACGGACGCCGTGGCTTAACCGGAGAGAGGCGCCCGGACGAACTCGGAATGCACGCCGTACGGGGCGGCGACATCACGGGTGAACATACCGTTTATTTGATCGGACCGGGTGAACGCCTTGAACTCACCCATCGGGCAACCAGCCGGGACATCTTTGCCCGGGGCGCCCTGCGGGCCGCCCACTGGCTGGCCGGTCGCCCACCCGGCTGGTACGAAATGGCAGATGCGCTGGACCTGCCGAGGTGATGGTGCTGGAAAATGCCACAAATGCTACAAATGAAGGGAGCTGAGCGTTCTGCGGCTGCCTGGTTCCTGCCGCCGTGCCCGCCGTGTGACGTCATTTGTGGAATTTGTGGCATTTTCCCTTATGCGAGTTGGAATCGCGTTAGGGTCAAACCTCGGGGATAGACTGGCCAATCTTCGACGCGCGTTCCAGGCGGTGCGGCGGACGGCGCACGCGGGCGACCGGGACAGCATTTTGGTTTCCTCAGTTTACGAGACGACCCCGGTTGGCAGTGAACCCGGGGCCGGGCTCTACCTGAACGCCGCGATCGAGATCGAATCCGCTCTGCCTGCGGACGAATTGCTGGACCGCTTGCGCGAGGTCGAAAGTGAAATGGGCCGCCCGTCAATGAGACCGCGAAACGCGCCGCGGACCATTGATCTGGACATTTTGTATGCCGGCGATCTGGTGCTGCGCACCGCGAAGCTGACGGTGCCGCATCCCCGGCTGGCGCAGCGCGCCTTCGTGTTGACTCCTCTTGCCGAAATTGCGCCCGCGCTGGTGGTGCCTGGACAATCCAAATCGGTGGCTCAATTATTAAGCGAGCTACGTTCAGCTGATTCAGCTGAGGAGCTCCTCAAGCTTCGGGAGGTATTGGATGACGACGGATAAAGTCACGGCGGACCGATTGAAAACCTGGAAAGGCCGGCCCGAAAAGATTGCCGCGCTCACCGCTTACGATTACCCGACGGCGCGGCTGCTGGACGAGGCCGGCGTGGATCTGCTTTTGGTCGGCGACAGCCTCGGGATGGTGATTCTGGGGTACCCTGACACGACCTTAGTCAACCTTGAAGACGTGGTGCACCACACGCGCGCCGTCGCCCGCGGCATCCGCCGGGGTCTCTTGGCGGCCGATCTGCCGATCGGCACGTACCTGGACCCCCGGCAAGCGCTTGAGAGCGCGCGCCGCTTGGTCGCGGCCGGGGCCGAGGCGGTAAAGCTGGAGGGCGGCCAGAGCCAGGCCGAGCAGATTCGGGCGATCACCGGGGCAGGGATCCCCCTGGTGGGCCACATCGGCATGCTCCCGCAACACGTCCGCGAGGAGGGGGGGTACCGGGTCAAAGGAAAGACCGAAGCCGAAAGCGAGTTTCTTGTGCGAGAGGCTGAGGCGGTGGTGGCGGCCGGCGCTTGCGCAGTGGTTCTCGAATTAGTGACTCCCGCAGCGGCTGAGCGGATCACCCGGGCCATCGCGATTCCAACCATCGGAATCGGTTCAGGCCCCGATTGTGACGGCCAGATCCTGGTGGTGCACGATCTGGTCGGCTTCTTCCCGTGGTTTACGCCGAAGCACGTCCGGCCGGCCGGCGACGTTGCGGGCGAGATCCGGAAAGCGGCCTCCGGTTATGTCGAAAACCTGCACCGGATCAAGGCGTAAAGGCCGATGGTGAAGGCGGGAGACTCAGGCGGGCTCGCCGTCAGCCCATCCCCGGTTCCAATACCCGGCCCATCCGCCGGAATTTCTCATACCGTTCTTCCAGCAGCACCGAGACCTTTTTCTTGGTGAGCACGTCCAACTGCGCGAGCACGGCCGCTCTCAGGTTCCGGGCGGTCTCGACGGGATCATGGTGGGCGCCGCCCATCGGTTCCGGGATCACCGCATCGATGATGCCCAGTTCCTTCAGGTCGAGCGCGGTCAGCTTCAGGGCTTCCGCCGCCTCCGGGGCGTGGCTCCGGTGTTTCCACAGGATGGCTGCGCAGCCTTCAGGGCTGATGACGGAGTAATACGCGTTCTCCAGCATCATCACGCGATCCGCCACCCCGATACCCAGCGCGCCGCCCGATCCTCCCTCCCCGATCACCACCGCCACGATCGCGGTCCGCAGCTGCATCATCTCGCGCAGATTAACCGCGATTGATTCGGAAATGTGCCGTTCTTCGGCTCCGACCCCGGGATAAGCGCCCGGGGTATCGATCAGGGCCACCACGGGCAGCTGGAATTTCTCGGCCAGGCGCATCAGGCGCAACGCCTTCCGGTACCCTTCAGGGTGGGCGCTGCCGAAGTTGCGCCGGATATTTTCCTTGGTATCACGGCCCTTCTGGTGGGCCAGCACGACGCACCGGTATTGCTCTAACGTTGCAAAGCCGCCCGGCATGGCCTGATCGTCCCCGAAGAGACGGTCGCCATGCAGTTCGATGAAATCGCTGAAAGCTTCACGGAGGTAATCCAAGGCGAACGGCCGGGCATTGTGGCGGGCAACCTGAATACGCTGCCAGGCGGAAAGGTTCTGGTAAATTTCGCGCCGGGTACCTTCAATTTTTCCCTCCATCGATCTCACTTCGCGTTCGAGATCAATCGCCTGGAGTTTGGAATGCTTTTTGAGCTCTTCGAGCTGCTTTTCCAACTCGAGGATCGGCTTTTCAAAATCGAGGGGGGCAGGTTTCATTCGACGACGACAGGGGTTTGCTTGCCAACCAAGGCAAAAAGCTCTTCCAGGTCAGCCGGGCCGAGCATGATCCCGGTCGCCGGTCTCGGCGCGTTTGGCGTTTGCGGATTCGTTTCTGAACAGATGATCAGTCCTGAGTGGTTTGTCACAATCCAGCGGCTGCTGCCCAAATAATGTTTGTCGCCGAAACCTACGCGAGCCCCGGCAAACCACGCAATCTTTTCGCTCACTTTATATTGGCCGGGCAGGAGCCGGGGAGGCATTTTGAAGTCCAACGGCTTATACCATTTGAAGAAGGCGCCCCGATTAAGCAGCGTTATCGATTCTTTCTTGAGGTTGATCGTCAAGCTGAACTGGCCCGACGGGATGATGAGCCGGCGACCGGGCTGAAGCGTCAGGCTCGAGAGGCCGTTGGCTTTGAAGATGAGTTCGGGAGTGGCTTTCGTTTTTGACGCGATTTTGCCGATCGAATCGCCGCGGGTCACGATATACTCGGTCTTGTTCGGACCCGGTTCCAGGGAGAAAAATGCTTGCAGGTTCAACGTGCCGAGGATCTGCCGCGCCTCGTCCACGCTGGGTGAAGCCGGGAAGCTCTGGATGATTGAAACAAGGGTGTCGCGGACCGCGGCCGTGTCCTCCCCCGCGGTCAAGTGCTGCTTGACGTTTTGGAGCATCGGCAGAACCGGGTCCGGCGTCGGGGTTACCACCGGCTGCCCCTTTTTCGCCACTTGATAATCCTTCTTTTTGAAAAAGAGTTCGTACGCCAGGAAACTGCCTCCTCCGAAAATCGTGACCGCCAAGCCGGCGATGATGAAGGCTTTGACAAGTGCGTTCATAGCGCCGCGGCGCACCGCGGCACGGAACCTCCCGAGGACCAGATTTCACCCATGATTACGGTAACCGCAGGTACCCTGTCCAGCTGAAGCGCTTGACGCGACCGGAAGGGGGCTTGCCCGGAAAAGGGCGTTCGTTACAGCAGGCCGCGTCGCTTGAGATCGAAAATGTTGGTGCCGGCGGAGAGCTGGATCAGGTCAAAGGTGAATTTCAGGAGGCAAATCTCCCAGCCTTCCTCCACCCCCTGAATGACGGCGCTCCCGCTGCGCTCGGCCTGGGGAATCTGCCGGTCCACCCTCTCGAGCACCGATTCGAGGCTGTCGTGGACGAGGACGTCCGAAAGATCGCTTTTGCGGATCTCAAATCCGTATTTCAAGAGAGCGGCATGCCGCGACTGCAGCAGCCGGGCGAACTGCTGGGCGTCTTCACCAAACCCGTCCAGGAGTAAACGCGACGCATGCTCGGGTGTAAGGATCCGGGGCCGTTCCGCTGAAATGCGGCCATCCCGCACACGGACCTCGCCGACGCTGTCCATGAGCTCGGAGACGAGGTAAAAGCGAAAGTTCGTTGTCCCGAAAGTGTCAATTCGCCGATCCGGCGAAACCACCACTCGGGTGTTTTCTAACGCGTATTGAACATCATGCGCAGGGTACATAACCAAAACTCGGGGCAACTAAGATAGCTCAGAACCCTTATCTCTTACAATCCGATGCAGCTGGGATTCGGCTCCGGTTGCGTCCCCCCGCCCCGATGCGCCCAAAAAAGAACACGGTGGAAGCTTCCACCGTGTGAAACCACGTCTCGCCTTTTTAGGAAATCCGCCACCCGGTCTCCAGGACCCGGACGGGGTAACCCCACCTTATTTCGCGCGGTCCTCGATGTAACGGATCACGTCGCCGACGGTCTGGAGTTTCTCGGCATCTTCGTCAGGTACTTCGACTGAAAATTCCTCCTCGAAGGCCATTACGAGTTCTACCGTATCTAGCGAGTCAGCGCCGAGGTCCTCAATGAAAGAGGCGTTAGGAGTGACCTGCTCGGGGTTGACGCCGAGTTGTTCGACGATGATCTCCTTCACCTTCTCTTCAACGGATTTTTCTGACATAAACTGGAGTTTCTCCTCGGTTGTGATTAAGACGCGGCTACGCTTGATGACGAAGCCCGGTGATGGGAACTAAATTAATTGCGGCAAATAGCAACACTTTTCTCGGGCTTCGAACCCGGCGAGCGCAATAAATCCCTTGGGAGATTCGTTATCCGGATTCGTTATCCTTCAGAGCCGGCTGGGCGTGACATGCATTTATATTAGGGTCGTGTGCCTTTTATTAGGGTCGTGTGCCTTTTTAGTTGACCTGGAAGCCAGAATCGCCAGTCTAGACGCCCGCTAGGAACGAACCACTCTATAGTGTTTCCTAAGTCTTTATAAATTGATATCTTGCGACCATGGCGGACCCAAACTCCTCCCTTGACCTTCGTTTGACGCCGGACTGGCTCAAAGAGTCCGGGCCGACGAACCGCTACGCTGACTTCGAGGGGGACAACTCCGAGCGTAGGCGCGGCGGTTTTCAGCGTCCCGGCGGCCGTCGTGACGACAATGCAGGGCGCCGCCGCGGCCCGGATGATCGGCAGCGCCGTGGGGCGCCGGACCGTCGTGGACCCTTTGGCGCGCGATCCCCTCAGGCCGACCAACGCCGCCCCGGCGGTGCTCCTGCCCCTGCGGGCGGCGGCCATCCATCTTTCGACCGCCCGGATCGCGCCCGCCACGGTTCGTCGCGGGAGGATTCAGCCCCGGTCGCCCCGCCGGTGGAACCTGCGGCGGTGCAGATTGATTTTCTGCCTGAAGAACGTGCGTTCAACAAGATCATCCAGCAGATCAAGTCGGGGCATATCGCTTACCCGTTATTTGGGCTTGCCCGGATGTTTTTGGAGCGTCCGGAGCGGCACCGGGTCCGGATTCGTTCGCTGGACAACAGCACCGTCCTGTACCAGTTGGATGATCATGGGCCGGTGGCGGTGGAGGCAGCCACCTTGGAACGAATCGCGTTCAGCGAGCATAAAGACGAATTTTACGAGACGGAAGTCATCGAAAAGGAGCCCATCAAAGGCAACTTTACGTCAGTGGCGCGTTGCACCCTGAGCGGCCGGGTGCTCGGCCCCACTAATTACCATACGTTCCAGACGACGGTTCGTTCTTTGTATGAACAGCGGTTCAGCCGCCGCATGAGCTTCGAAGAGTACCGCCGGACGATCGAAAGCACCTCCGACCCTGACCTGGTCAACCAATGGAAGGAAGACGCTCGCAAGGCGACGGTTTACAAGACCAAGCCCCAAGGTGAAGAGGCGCCGGTTGTTTTCGATAGCCTCGCAGCGGTGGAACAACATTTTCGGGCTCATCACCTCGATTCGGTGGTCAAACCGTGCCTTGCTGCGGAAGTTTCCGGTGAAGTTGCCCGTCATCTCCCGGACCGCGGCATTGTCGCGGCCATCCGTGTGGCGCGTGACCGGGAAAATCGCTTTCCGGCGCAGATCGCCGGCGCGTTGCGTCACGGCCTGAATCAGGCCGGACTTCATGTGTTCAAGCACAAGAAACGGATTTTATACATTTCGACGGTGCGGCCGCAGCTTTTCAGCTCGAATCAGACGCAGCTTTCCGCCGGCCTGGCGGCCGTGCTCGCGGCGTTGCGCTCCTACCCGAAGATCACGCGCAAGCAGCTCGCCGAGAAGGTACTGGTGAAAGTGCTGGGGCAACCGCTCCCGGGCGAAACCTCACCGGAGTACCAGCAGGCAAAGACTGCCCTTGCCGGCGATTTGATCTGGTTGGCCAAGGCAGGGCACATCATCGAATTTGCTGACGGCACACTTGACCTGCCGCTGCCGCCGAAGGCACTGGAAGAGAAAGCGCCCGCCAAGACGGCAGTCGAGCCGGGACGCGCCCACGCCGCCAGCGAAGGAACTGAACCCACGGGAGAACCGGACCCGGAAGCTGCCGTGGAGGCGGGTTTGGGAGACGAGCTGAGGCCTGATTCGGCGCATCAAGCGGAAATACCGGCCGCGACGGAACAACTCGCGGGGGACGTCGCCAACCCTGAAGCGCCCGAACCTGGAGCGGCCCTGGCGGAATCCTTCGAGAACCTGCCCGGCGCGACGCCTGCGGAATCCGGGACCGAGATCGAGCCAGCCGCTGTCGCACCGGAGGATGCAGCCGGCGGGGCCCGGGAAACAGCGGATCCGGCGCGGGTAGCGGACCAGGAGATCCCCGGCGCGTCTGGCCAAACGGTAGAAGACGAGGCCAACCAGGCGGAGGACGAACCGAGCACCGAAACCGCGTGGGCTACGGCCGGCTCGTGATCCGGGCGGGGGAAGGCGCGCGGATCTTTGATCATTGATCCAGGCCTCAATCGCTTTTAGAGATGAGGGGTATGCGCATCATGCGTTATCTCTCTCAGGAAGGCGATGTCCGTTATGCGGCAGAACAGGCTGATGGCCGAAGCCTGGAATTGGACGGTGATCTGTTTGGCCGTTTCGAGGTGTCGAATCGTGAGGCTCGGATGGTGAAACTGCTTGCGCCGGTAGCGCCGAAAGCAATTCTTGCGATCGGGCTGAATTACATGAAGCACGCGGCGGAGTCAGGCAGCAAGGTGCCCGAGCGGCCGATGCTTTTCATCAAGTCGCAGAATGCCCTCCAGAACCCGGGTGACCCGATCGAAATTCCGCGGTATCTGCCGAGTGAAGAGGTGGACTACGAGGCGGAACTGGCCGTGGTGATCGGCCGTGACTGCAAGAATGTACCTGTGGAAAAAGCGTACGACTATGTCCTGGGCTATACCGCTGCCAACGATGTGAGCGCACGCGACTGGCAGCGGCGCCTCGGCGGCGGCCAATTCTGCCGCGGCAAGAGCTTCGATACGTTCGCTCCACTCGGCCCGGCGCTGGTTACGAAGGAGGAAATCCCTGACCCGCAGGCGCTCAGGGTCATCAGCCGCGTCAACGGTGAAGTGCGTCAGAACTCCTCCACCGGAGACATGATTTTCAACGTTGCAACCCTGGTGTCGTTTTTAAGCGGCAGTACGACGCTGTTTGCGGGTACGGTGATCCTGACCGGCACCCCGGAAGGGGTTGGCATGGGCATGAAGCCTCCACGCTATCTCCAGGAGGGCGACATCGTCGAGATCGAGATTGAAAAGGTCGGTATTCTCAGCAATCCTGTGGTAAACGAAACGGTGTAATCCGGGCGGCCACCCGTTTTTTACCTCTGCCGGCCGGGCCTGCACGTGGTCCCGCCGGAATGGCAGCACCGGACTTTTGATGTCGCCTTTCCAACTAGCCTCTGAATTCCAGCCGCGTGGCGATCAGGCGCAGGCGATCGGGCAGCTTGTGCGTTCGCTCACGGCGGGCAACCGTCATCAGACGCTTCTCGGCGTGACTGGCTCCGGCAAAACCTTCACGGCAGCCAACGTGATTGCTGCTTTGGACCGGCCGGCACTGGTGATCTCGCATAACAAAACACTGGCGGCCCAGCTTTACAGCGAGTTCAAGCAGTTTTTTCCCAACAACGCGGTCGAATACTTTGTAAGTTACTTCGATTACTACCAACCCGAAGCTTACATCCCGCGCACCGATACTTACATCGAGAAGGACTCGTCGATCAACGAGGAGATTGAACGGCTGCGCCTGTCGGCCACGAGTTCGCTTCTTTCGCGAAAAGACGTCATCGTGGTTGCGAGCGTGTCCTGCATCTATGGCTTGGGATCCCCTGAGGACTACGCCAACATGGTGTGCACCGTCGTGCGCGGGCAGCAACTTTCGCGCGAAACGTTTCTGGCCCGGCTGGTAGACATGCTCTATGAGCGCAACGACATCGCCCTGACCCGAGGCCGTTTTCGTGTTCGCGGCGATGTCGTCGAGGTTTACCCCGCGACGTTCGACGAGGAGGCCGTCCGGGTGGAGTTTTTTGGGGACGAGATCGACCTGATCACACGTTTCGACCCGCTCACCGGCACGGCCAGTGAAGCCCTGGACCGGTTTGTGTTCTTTCCGGCTAAACAGTTCGTGACCCCGCACGACAAAATGCAGCGGGCGGTAAGGGCAATCCGGGTCGAACTGGACGAGCGGATCCGGTGGTTCGAAGCGCAGGCAAAATTCCTGGAAGCGCAACGGATCAAGATGCGCACCGAGTTTGACCTTGAGATGATGCAGGAAATGGGATTCTGCAACGGGATCGAAAACTACTCGCGGCATCTCAGCGGCCGCGAGGCGGGTTCACGCCCGTATACCCTGCTCGACTTCTTCCCGCGTGACTTTCTGCTGGTCGTTGATGAATCGCACGCCACCATCCCGCAGATCGGCGGCATGTACGAAGGTGACCGCTCCCGCAAGCTGACCCTGGTTGATTATGGATTTCGTCTCCCGAGCGCGTTGGATAACCGCCCGTTGAACTTCAAAGAGTTCATGGAGATGAGCGGTCAGATCCTTTACATCAGCGCCACGCCCGCGGATTTCGAGATCACCAATTCCGTCGCGGGCAACCAGACGTACATCCCCCATTCCCGTGACCGGATCGGCCAGGACGAAACCGAACCGGCGTTGCTGCCCGTACTTACCGGCCGGACCCGTCCTGAACTCGACGTGCATACGCCGGGCGCGCGCCTCATCGTCCAGCAAATTATCCGGCCGACGGGCCTGCTTGATCCCCGGATTACCGTCCGGCCACTCAAGGCCCAGATCGACGAGACGATTGAACTCTGCCGCAAACGCGCCGAGGTCGGGGAACGCGTTTTGATCACCACGCTTACCAAGCGCACGGCGGAAGATTTGACCGATTACCTGCGGGACGTCGGCCTGAGGGTTCGATACCTGCACAGCGAGATCGACGCCATTGAACGGGTGGAAATCCTGCGCGCGCTCCGAGCCGGGGAGTTCGACACGCTTGTCGGCATCAATCTCCTTCGCGAGGGTCTGGACCTTCCCGAGGTCAGCCTCGTCTGTATCCTTGATGCAGACAAAGAGGGGTTTCTGCGGAGTGAGACTTCCCTTATCCAGACGGCGGGGCGGGCAGCCCGCCACGTGAATGGCGAGGTGGTGCTGTTTGCGGACGTCATGACCGAGAGCATCCAGAGATTGATCACGATCAGTGAATACCGCCGGCAACGCCAGATTCAGTACAACCAGGAAAACGGAATCACACCGAGCAGCGTTAAACGGGCGGTACAGGAAAGCCTGCACACGCTCCTGAAAGGCCGGGCCATGGAGGAATCGATCGTCCGGGAAGCCGGCGGCGATCTAAGCGTGTCCGATGTCTTGCGCGAACTCGAAGAGGAAATGCAGGTCGCCGCGGCCAACCTGGAGTACGAGCGTGCCGCCTTGCTGCGTGATCAAATCCTCGAACTCAAAAACGGCACGGGCATCGCCAGGATTGAGCCGAAACGGAGAACGGTAAAATACCGCGGCAACACGGGTGCCAAAGGCAAGCGCGCCGCGCGGAAGCGGCAATAAAATGCCGCAAGCGGAAAAGTTCCGCAAATGCCACAAATGACTGAACCCTGTATGTGGCGTTTTTCAATTGTCGCAGTTCATCGGCGCCGCGAATCAAGGCCCCGTTATTTGTGGCATTTTTCGGCTTGTGGCATTTGCGGCATTTTTCTCGAGCACCTTCACGAGTAACTGGCTGAGCACCAGCCTCGGTTCTAACTGGCTCGATACAAGCTGGAGGTTGGCCTGTAAACATGCTTCCAGGGCGCTGACCGCCTCAACCAGACTGAAGCGGCGGGCCTCACAGGCCGCCAAACCCAGACCGTAAGCGTTAATGCCGCCGTCTTTCTTGCGCGGCAAATGCTCGGTCGCTTCGGGCGGCAAGCGCCCGAGCAGGGCGTTAAACTGGTACGCAGCCTGCGGCGGGCTCACCTTGTGCTGCTCGAATAACGCCTTTACCGCCACCAGGTTGCGAACGGTGGGCACGATGGCGGCCAGGAGGATGGTAACGGCCGTTTCGCCTTGAAACAGCAATTGGTCAAGCAGTTGAAGGCTGCCAGCCAGGTCCCGTTTCAGGATCGCATTCGATAACTCCCAGATCACCCCTGTCGTCGACTTCGACACCAGGTCGCGAACGGTACCTGCGGTGATCTCGCGTTGGTCCGGCCCCAAATAGAGGTCCAGCTTAGCCAACTCATTCTGAATCTGGCGGGAGTCCGCCCCGGCCTGCAGGATAAACGATTCGAGCGCTTCGGGCTGGAAACGGAGACCGAGCCGGCCGGCCAATTGCATCGCCAATGCCTGGGCATCCTCTTCCCACCCGGGCTTTGAGGTGTCGACCTTGTCGTACACCTCCAAGCGCGTCAGTCTTCCGAGCGCTTTATAGAACGAGCGTCGCTTGTCCACGTCGGCCGCGTTCACCAGCAACTTGACGCCGGACGGCACGCCGCCGCCTTCCAGGAATTCCTTTAAGTCGTCCAGCGCTTTCAGCGTGCCCGCCGCCCGTCCGGTAACGGTATCGGCCAGGAAATTGACGTCCTTCAGCCACACCAGCTTTTCCGACCCGAAAAACGGAAGCGTGCGGATTGCTTGTATCACCTCGCCGACGCGGCGCACCGCCTGGTCTGCGTTGTCAACGCAACCATCGATCACCTCGACTCCGAACTCCCCCGCTCCCGGCGGCGTCAATTCCTCCGCCAAGGCTCTCGCTCGCCCCTTCATTTGACCGTCGTCCGAGCCCACCACGGCGAAAATTCGTTGGTCGGCGGCGGGTTTGAGCGACTTTTTGGAAGGCATACGGGAAGATCGGCATCAAAACGCCGATCGCAAATCGCACCTGCGCGACCTTTAGCGTGCGAGATAAACCTCCACGCGCCGGTTCTTCTGAGCCTCGCGCGAGTTCTGATTACCTTTGTCGTCGCAGAGAGGGTAATCCCTGCCGAAACCGAGGGTTTTATCAACCGGGTTCCCGACCCCGGCTCGCGCCAACTGCGCCGCGAAAGCCGCTGCGCGCGCCCGGGAATTTTGGTAACTTGCGGCAACGGTGTCGCTGCCATCCGCGAAGCCGGCGATCACCAGGTGCCGGTTGGCCAGGTCGGGCAGGCGCAAGAAGTCGATCAGGATTCTCCAGTTCGCGCTGCCGGTGCCATCGAGCACCTCGGACGAGCCGGTCCGGAACCGGAAACTCAGAACGATCCGGTCGCAATTGGCAACCGCACTCCGCAAGGCCGGGGGGGCGCGATCGCCGAAAAGGGGCCGGGCGAGGAGATTTGCAGACCTGAAACCGACGAAGCCGTCGTCGTCGACGACCGTCTGGCCATCCTCAGCCAGACAGAAGCGCACAAAGTCCGCCGCCAGCGGGCGCGCACCGTGCGGTAGATAAAAGTAGAGTTCCCTCGCCAGGCAATAGTCCATCGTACGAACCGTCAGGGCGCTCGGTATAAACGCGGAATAGCGCGGCGACGGCCGGATCGCGATAACCTTGACGTTGGCCGGCAGGTTCGTGGCGTGACCTACGTAGGCGATTGCGCAAGGGTCAGCTGCAACCTTCTGGATAACTTTGGACGTATCCTCGTACCCGTTATGCCCAGGTTGCCCCGCCGGCACGCCGCTGTACGGAATCGGGCTGTCTTTGCCTCGCCTTTGAGCTTCCAACACCTTGTCGATACCGGTGAACGCACGAAAAAAGTCAGTCGTACCCGAATTGGTATCGCGTCCGTAGGTCCGGATAGGATTGCCATCATCCCACCGCGTTACACTCGGGTTCGGCCCGAAGATATCCTTCAGTTCGTCCAGCGTCATCTCCACGACCGGGTTATCGGGATGGACGATTACGGCGACCGCGTCCAGGCCGATAACGAACTCGTAAAACTCCTGCTGCAGCTCCGGCAAGGGAGTAGAAGACATCCCTACGTCGGCGCGCGCGCCCGGATCGCTTGTCAGCAGGCCATCCGTCGCCAAATGGGAGCCGTGGGGCCGGATCAAGATCCGGTGCGATTCCCCGGCAGGCAGCGTGTAGGTAATCAGGCGATCTTTCTCATCTCGACCGGCGTCCTCAAGCTGCTGTTGAACCGGTACGCCGTTCGGCCATCGTTTTCTGCAAAATTCATTGACCAGATCTCGGGCCAGCCCTTTCTGCGAAGCCGCATCGATCCCGCCGATCGTGTTCGAACCCGCAAGCACCAGGTCATAGGTCTCGACCATCCCCGATGGGGAGGGTGCGCCCACAACGGTGAGCTTAACAGGTGCGAGCGCGGCCGTGTATCCGGGTGCGCTCGCTTGGATGGTCACCTCAGAGGTGGCAACCGTCCGGGGGACACCGTGGAGCCGTCGCGCGTGCGCATCCAAGGTCACCCCGGGCGGCAGGTCACCCTGGACGGCCAGCGCCAGGTTAGCCACGCCCCCTGGTTCCACTGCCAGGGGCACATCGAGCAATTCCCCGACGCGCCCCGGGACCTCGGGAGGCAGTACGAGGCTGAGCGAGGAATCGGGGACTCCGGGCGGCCCGGCCGGGCTAATGGTCAGGTTGGTTGCCGCCAAGCCGGTGATGTAACCGGGCGCGCTCCCCTTGATGACGACCTCGGAAAAACCAGGGGTTTGCGGAACCCCCTGCAACCGCATGGCGCGCGCATCCAGGGTTACCCCGGCCGGCAGGTCACCGGTGACGCCCAGGACCAGGTTGGTCACGCTGGCCGGTTCCACCGAGAGATGCACATCCAGGAACTCCCCCACCCGACCCTGAATTTGGGGAGGAACCTTCAGGGTCAGGGCCGCCAACAGCGTCCGGTTACTTCCGATCAGGATCGTGGTCGAGGCTGACGCCTCGTTGTAACCCCGCGCAGCCGCGTGGATAACGATCGGAAATGAGCCCGGCGTTTGAGCATTGCCGTAAAGCCTTCGACCAACATTGTCCAGGACCACGCCCCCCGGCAGGTTTCCCTCCACCGTCAGGGTCAGGTCCTCGACGGTTAAGGGGTCAACGTTGATGGGAATGTCGAGGATGTCTCCAACATGGCCAATGACGGGATAGGAGATCTCCACCGCGAGGTGTTTCCGATTGGGGAATACCAGCCAGACGATGCTGCCGACCAGCCCAAGAAGCAGCAAAACCACCACTGCGAGCAAACCCAGGCCGCCCCCCCGGCGGGGAGGCGCCACCACGGGCTCTGCAGGCTCCGCAGGTTCTGCCGGTTGAGGCGGGACCGGAACCTCGTGATGTCCATTCAGGGGAGTCAACGTTTGCCGGCAATCTGGTCCAGGGCAGAGCGGTTCGGCCCCGAGTGGCAGCTCAATAACTTCACGACTATCCGCTTTGTTACAGTTACCAAAGTTTTTGCACTGATAAAAAGGCCATCGATGGTAAGGCATCGAATCTCGCTTACATCTCGCTTACGATATGACGATCGAGGACCGGGTTTGTGCATCTGACAGCATAGACGACGCGGGTCCCTGACGGTTCGGCCACGGTTAAACGTGTAACGTCCCGCCGACCAAAGCCGTCCAAGTTCTACCTAAGGCTACACCCGAATCGTCTTAAACGAACCGCTGCGACTTAAACAACCCGGAAACGACCCGGCACAATCGGCGCCAAGCCCGCCAGCGCGCGCGACAACGCCTACAAAATATGCTTTTCGTTGTCAAACTGATTCGTACCTAATCTTTAACAGGCAACTACCCGAACGGAGCAATGGGATAAAATCCCGCAACCGGTTTTTCAGAGGTTGGCAGGCGCACGAGGCGTCCTCGGTGTGTTTTGCATCCCCGGCAATCAGACCCGCGCTTCCCAGACCCGCGCTTCCTAAAGGCCGCAAGATTTTGAGGCGCCGGCGTCTATCTGGAAATGATCTAGCATCATGTGCGGGCTGCCTTTGGTCGAGTCCCTCAAGTTCCTGCAATGCACCAGACCGACACCGAGAAACTCTTGCGGTATGCCTTCCTGTCCATTGACGCCCGCCGGGAGGATGTACATGCGTCGGGAGATCTGACGCGTACAGAGCGGACAGAAATCGAGCAGTTGGCAACAGGGACGCTGGGCAGCGGGCAACGAACCCGCCTCCTCCAGTCAGTCGCGAATAACCCGATCGCCTTGAGTTATTTGGCGGCGCTTCTGAGGGAGAACGAGTACCGGCGGCGCCCCCTTGTCTAGATACTATAACTCTCTTATCCCGCCAGAAATTGGCGTTGGGCCGAGCCTCGACATCCACCTCGCAGATGATTAAAGCCCTTTCCATGTACGCGGCGGCCACTTCATCGGTTTCATCCGGATTAAATTTTGGCTTCGTCCAGGACTGCCTTGCCGGAAATCAGGATGCGCTGGCGCAGCTTTCGCAGCTCTGCACGGGATTTCTGCGGGCGTTTCTCCGCAAGAGCGGGGCTTCGGACGAAGAGGCTGAAGAGATTTCCTCAGAAATTTTTTGCGAATGCGTCGCAGGTAAGGGCGAGCAACGCTCGTTGCTGCTGCGATACGGGGCAGAGGCGACCCTTTCAACATGGCTGGCACGGGTTGCCCATAACCGCTTTATCGACACCAAACGGCGGGAACGGATGCGTTCCCGGGTGATCGAAGAACAGCTGGCGGACCTGGAAACCCAAATCGCCGGTGACGACGCGGCCGCGGGCGTGGACGCGGCCCAGTTGGCCCTGGTTCGGGAAGCAGTCGCGCACGCCCTGGCGTCCTGTTCACCTGAGCAGACGGTGATGTTGCGTCTGATTTACTGCGAAGGGGTTTCTCAGCGCGAGATCGCCAAGGTGTGGGGCTGGACCGAGTGCCGCGTGAGCCGGTACCTTCGTGATCTGCGCGAATCCGTGTATCGCACGGCGTTAGCCGAGGTCAAACGCCGAGATCCGCTGATCGATTTCAGCTATGATCTCGTGCTTCAGGCTTTTCGAGTGGCCCGCTGATGAACAGCGCCGGTCCCTCTCCGGCGCTGAAGTGGCTCGCTCTTCGCGGGGCGGGTTCAACCCCCCAAGGACCGGAAAGCGGTTCCACCAATCGAGGTCACGCCTTTGTGGCATCTTCTAGTCGCCTTGCCAGTAAAGGATACGGCCGCATTGCTCGCAGGCAACCACGTTGTGCCCGCTCTTGGCACGATGCGCCGTCGTTGGGGTATTCTTCATGTGGCACCCGGTGCAGACCTGGTGCTCAATCGGGACGACGGCATCGCCCCCTTTGCTGGCGAAGAGGCGATTGTACTGAAAGAGTAAATTCGGGTCGATCGGCTTGATCAACTCGGCCCGTTCCGCTTCGATTTCGGCAATACGCGACCTGAGGGTATCGTCCTTGGCCTTGAG
The DNA here is from genome assembly GCA_019247695.1 of Verrucomicrobiota bacterium. NCBI lineage: Bacteria > Pseudomonadati > Verrucomicrobiota > Verrucomicrobiota bacterium. The sequence continues at coordinate 17,274 of JAFBAP010000134.1, forward strand.
AGACGCCAATTGTTGTTCACTTTGCGTTTTGGCCGCCTGAAACGCTTTCTCCGTTTCCCGGATTTTGCCCTGGAGCAGCTCGGCCTCTTCCATGAGCTCAATTTCTTGGTCCTCCAGCCCGACGATCTCAGCTTCGACCCGTGCGATCTCGTTGCTCAGCGCCTGAAATTCCTCATTTTTGCGGGTCTGCATTTGTTGCGACTTGTACCGGGCGACCTGTTCCCGGCGGCTCTGTACCGTGAGTTCGAGCCTTTTACGCTGGAGTTCAACGTCGCGGGCGCGCTGTCTCGCTTGCTCCAGCGCAGACGCATTCGAGGCGAGTGCATGTTCGACGCGCTGGTTCTGGAGCGGCAAGGTACTCAGTTCGGCCCGGAACGCTTTGAGCTTTTGGTCCCGGTCCTGGAGGACGAGAAGCTGTTCAATCGATGGAAGCATCAAGTCGGAAATCTAGAATAAACAACTGCAAATTGCAGATACCAAAATTGCGCCGGGGGTCGGTCACACGGCGGGCACGGCGTAAGAGTTCACACGGCGAACACGGCGGGCCACGGCGACCACGGCGGAAAGAGGAGGAGTTCGGAGTTCGGAGTTTGGGGTTCGGAGCGGCAGCATGGGGGTTGGGTGCGAGTGTCAAACTTAGAGTTGCGGCCGGGTCCTCTTGATCTGTGTCAATCTGCGTAATCTGTGGATGTTTTCTCTTTTCTGCGTTCTTCTGCGTGTTCTGCGGATGATTCTGTCTTTTCGCCGTGTTCGCCGTGGCCCGCCGTGTTCGCCGTGTGAACTCTTACGTGGTGCCCGCCAACCCCGCCGTGTCACCGAACTCCGAACTCCGAACTCTTCCTCTTCCGCCGTGGTCGCCGTGGCCCGCCGTGTTCGCCGTGTGAACTCTTACGTTGTGCCCGCCAACCCCGCTGTGCCCGCCGTGTGACCGAAGATGAGTTCTAGTAAAGCTCAACGGGTGAGCGTTTCCCATCTTCCGCACTGCGTTCCGCGGCGCGCTCGGGACCCAGGACGGCCAATCGCAGCGTCCAAACCTGCGCATTCAAGTCTCGAAAGGCTTCTTCTGAAAAGGCCGTTGGGGGTGCCAGTCGCGCCCGGAAACGTTCAACGGCATTCAGGGCACGTTCGAGCCGTCTCGGCTCGAGTTTATCCAAGACCGCCGCGGCGTCGGCTGCCAACGTCACCCGATGGCAGATCATGGCCAGATCGTTGCCGGCATGGACAGCGTTCCGGATTGCATCGTCGAACTGCACTTCATTCAGGATGGCACCCATGTCCAGGTCGTCAGTCATGACGAGACCTTCAAAGCCCAGTTCATCGCGCAGCAAGCCCGTAACCACATTCCGGGACAGCGAGGCCGGCAGCCGGCAGGGGTCAAAAGCGGAATACCAAGCGTGACAAACCATCATGCTCGACACCCGCTTGCTGAACGCGCGAAATACGGCGAGCTCCGCCCGGTCGAGTTCAGGTCGTGTCCGGTCGATTTTCGGCAATTCATGGTGGGGGTCCAGTCCGGCCGCGGCGTAGCCCGGGAAATGTTTACCGCAGGAGAGCACGCCCGTTGCCCGCAAGGCATCGTCGAACGCACCCGCCAGCTCGACGGCCTGGTCGACGGTTCGGCCGTAGCAGCGCCCGCGCAACGAGTTATCGGCTTCGTCGTCAAAGGAGAGGTCCAGAACCGGACACAGATCGAGATTGAATCCGAAAAGCCGGAGTAACTGACCGGTCAGGGTCCCGTGCCGGCGGACGAGGTCGACGTCGCCTTTGTCGCGTAACTGTTGGGCGTTAGGCGGCTCGTTGCCGATCAACCGGAGCCGTGAAACGCGTCCCCCTTCCTGGTCAATGGTGATGATAGGCTCCACGCGGGAGAGGTCGCGCAGGTCGTCGGTCAATTTACGAAGCTGTCCCGGATTACGGATATTCCGTCCGAAAAGGATGTAGCCGCCCGGCTGAATGGTCCGGAACGACCGGGCGGTGGCGGCATCCAATTCGGGGCCGGGAACGCCCACCAACAGCAGTTGACCGACGCTTGCGGGTTTCATACGTTCGGGCGCATGATACGACGCTCCGGACCGTTGACGACGAGAAAAGGGTCCGGATCTGAAAAAAGGGAATTACGGGGGCGGGCCGGCCTGGAATTGCAGGCGGGCAGCCATAGCGGCGCGCAGCCGCCAGCAGGCAAATACATTCTGGGCGCCGGTTTGCAATGAAAATCGGACTCTACGGCGGAACCTTCGACCCGATCCACCACGGCCACCTGATTCTAGCCCGCGCAGCGCTTGAGCAACTCGGGCTCGACCGGCTGGTCTTTATCCCTGCGGCCCAGTCTCCGTTCAAAACCGGCCAGGCACTCACTTCCGGCAGACACCGGTTTGAGATGGTGAAACTGGCGATCGAAGGTGAAACGTACTTTGCGGCGGACGACCTGGAACTCGAGCGCACCGGCCCGTCTTACAGCATCGACACGGTGAATACCTACCGGCAAGCGTTTCCCGGCGCCGGTCTTTTCTGGCTGATCGGGGAGGATCACGTTCCAAGTCTGCCGAAATGGCACCGGATCGACGAACTCAGGGAGAGGGTACGTTTCGTCGTGCTGTCGCGGGGCGACTGGGAAAGCGCCGGGCCCTACCCAGTCATCCCGCGCCGAATCGATATCTCGGCGACCGAGATCAGAAACAGGGTTGCCAACGATTTGCCGATCACGTATCTGGTTCCGGAGCGAGTGCTTCGCTACGTCCAGGCTGTGAAATTATACGGAGGAGACCAGCATCGAAGCTAAGGAGCTAGCCCAACTCTGCGTCAGGTTGGCCGAAGACAAAAAGGCGGAGGAGATCGTCGTACTCGACCTCAGGGAGATTTCCACCTTTACTGATTACTTTGTGATCTGCTCCGGCACCTCCGAACCGCACCTCAAGGCAATCAGTTCCGGGATTCGAGAGGGGCTGCACACGGAAGCGAATATCTCGCCGTTATCCTCGGAAGGTTCACCGCTGAGTCAGTGGATTGTGATCGATTATAGCGATGTTCTGGTGCATATATTTCATTCAGAGAAGCGACGCTTCTACGCCCTTGAAAGCCTCTGGAGCGATGCACCTCGAATGAACCTGAATGCTTAAACGATTCCATTCTCCCCCGGCACCATGCTTAAACATCGCGAGGCCATCATTCGCCTGCTGAAGGATGACGATCCGGAAACGGTGCTGCTCACCAAGAATCAGCTTGCCCAGGGCGGGGCGGATACCATCGCGGACCTTCGTGACCTGCTCAATCTTGACGATGAGGGAGTCACATTTCATATCCGCGACGTGCTGGGCGAAATCGAGAGTCGCGAGGCGAAGCAGCGGCTCGAGGTGATTTGCCGCGAGATCAGGACGCAGGAAGAACTCGAAGAAGCGTGCTGGTTGCTGGCCCAGATTTTCCTGCCGGGAGTTGAGATCAGCCATTACAACGCCCTCCTCAACAGCTGGGCACGGACGCTGCGTGAACGTTTGCCGGGCGGGGCTTCGGACCTGCAGCAAACGCAGGTGCTGACCCATCTGATGAGCCGTGAACTGGGTTTTCACGGGAACTCGGATGACTACTATAACGTAAAAAACTCTTTGCTGCCTTGCGTGATTGATTCACGCGTCGGGATTCCGATCTCGCTTTCGGTTCTGTACATTGCCGTCGCCCGGCGGGCGGCGGTTACCATCGAGGGGATCAATCTGCCGGGACATTTTGTCGTGCGGCTGGGCAGTGTGTTGTTCGATCCGTTCCACGAGGGACGCATGTTGACGCCGCGGGATTGTGCAGAGATCCTGGCCCGCCAGAGCCTCACACTTGAATCGGCGCATCTGCAGACTGCGTCGCCTCGCCTGGTGCTCATGCGGATGCTGGCTAACCTGCTCTACATCTTCGAAGGCGAAGACGACAACGAATTGCACCAGCAGATGGCCGCATGGATCCGGCTGCTTGACCCCAGGTAATGAGACGAATCGCGACGCTCGAACTGCTTAACACGGGCACCGAACTGCTGTTCGGCAGCGTCGTGAACACGCACCTGACCTACCTCGGCCAACGATTGTTTTCTCTCGGCCTGCGGATCCAGCGGCAGACGGCAGTACCCGACGGCTACGCCATCCGGGACGCCATTTTGGAAGCAGCGCTGCGGGCGGACGCACTGCTCATCACCGGCGGCCTCGGCCCGACCTCCGACGACGTGACGCGCGATATCGTCGCTGAACTCACGGGCCGTCCCCTCGAGTATGTCGACGGGATCTTCGCGAAGATTCGGGCCCGTTTCGACCAGCGCGGCCTCCGGATGTCCGAGCGGATTGCGCGTCAGGCCTACGTACCGCGCGGCGCGACGGTGTTGGACAATGATTTTGGCACCGCCCCCGGTTTATACGTGCCGGCGACCGGGCAGTTGCCGCACATGTTCCTTTTACCGGGTCCGCCCCGGGAGCTAAGGCCGATGTTCGAGGTGAAGGTTGAGCCCTTCCTGCGGGGGTTGACGGCTGAAACGGACTTGCAGGCGATCATTTACCGGACGAGCGGGCTCGGCGAATCGTACCTTGAGGAAATGGTCGGGAAAGACCTGGAAAATTTTCCCGGCATCGAAGTCGGTTATTGCGCCCGCGTCGGCGAAGTCGATCTGCGCCTTATCGGCGGTGCGAAGGTTCTGGCGGAGGCCGACCGCCTGGTGAAGGAAAAGCTCGGTGATTACATCGTGACGACCGAGGCGAAGGAACTCGAGGAGGTGGTTGTGCGGCAACTGACGGAACGCCGGGCGTCGCTCGCCACCGCGGAATCCTGCACCGGCGGGCACCTTGCGGATCGCTTGACTGATGTCCCAGGGGCCAGCGCAGTACTTCTGGAGGGACACGTAACCTATTCCAACGCCGCCAAGGAGAGCACCTTGAGCGTACCGCGGGAGTTGCTCGAGACGGTCGGCGCAGTCAGTGAAGAGGTGGCGACTGCGATGGCCGAAGGGGTGCGAAGCCGGGCAAACGCCGACTTCGGCTTGTCGACCACCGGCATTGCCGGGCCGGATGGTGGTACGCCGGCAAAACCGGTGGGAACCGTTTTTATCGGGCTCGCGGAGAAAGGGAAGAATACGCGCGTCGAAAAATTCTTTTTTCCTTCAGACCGCCAAACCTTCAAACAAATGGTGAGCCAGTACGCTCTGAACCTGTTACGGCGGCGACTGGCAGGCGCGGCGGGGTAAACGCCACAAGCGGAAAAATGCCACAAATGAAGAAACCTCTAATCGCGGCGGGAGACGGAAAGCTGCCTATTGGGGCGCTTCCGGAACCGGACAATACCGGGAAACGGAGGAAGCGCATTACCGCTTACGTTCCTTGTTTGAAGCGCCACCTTCCCGGGTTGCTGCGAAAAGTGTCTCTTCATTGATCGGACTTGTCTGCTTACGGCATTCGCGTCGCTTCCTGCCCGGGTACCGCAAATTGTGACTCTTCATTTGCGGCATTTTCCGCTTGTGGCATTTGTGGCATTCCCCCCGCCGTGTGACCGAACTCTATGCCATAAGGTGAAGCAGTTTTTCCTGTGAAAAGTCGTCGTAATTGAGTTCACCGGTCTTGAACCCTTCGCGCAGCACGATAATGCGCCGGCTCAGGTTAAGTAATTCCGGCAGCTCGGAAGAAATCATCAGGATCGCGACCCCCTGGCAGGCTATCTCATCCAGCAACTGATAAATTTCGGCCTTGGCCCCGACGTCGACGCCCCGGGTCGGTTCGTCCACGATCAACAGGTCGCAGCTGCGCGTCAGCCACTTGGCGAGAGCCACCTTCTGCTGGTTTCCACCACTCAGCCCGGCGGTAATGGATTCAACCGAAGGCGCTTTGACCCGCAAGCGCTTTGAGAGCCGCTCGACTTCAACGAACTCGCGGCGCGAATCGATGAAGCCGCCTTTGCTGAAAAAGTCGATGTGCGGCAATGAGATGTTGTCCGCGATGTTCATCCCGAGGACAAGCCCTTCACGTTTGCGATCTTCCGGCAAAAAGCCGATTTGCCGGCGCATGGCCTCGTTCACGTTGCCCAGGTGCATCTCCTGACCCTTGATGTAAACGCGGCCGGCCGCGCGCGGGTCCAGGCCGAAAATCGCCTTCGCCGTTTCAGAACGCCCTGCGCCGACCAGGCCGGCCATGCCGACGACCTCGCCGCGTCGCACGTTGAAGGAGACGTTCTCGAACTTACCGATGGAACTTAGATTTTCCACGCGCAGAACTTCTTCCCCCGGTTCGAGGTCGAGGTGCTTGGGCCGTTTCGTGAGGACCTCGCGGCCGACCATCTGGCGGATCAAACCCTCGCGGGTGATGCTCGCAGCCGGCTGGGTCGCGACGTGTCTACCATCGCGCAAGACCGATATCGTGTCGCACAACCGGAAAATCTCGTCCATGCGGTGCGACACATAGATCATTGCCACGTTCCGCTGTTTCAGCCGCTGGATAAGGCTGAAGAGCTGTTCGCTTTCGTTCACCGACAAGGAACTGGTGGGCTCGTCAAAAATGATCACGCGGGCGTTGGTGCCGACGGCGGTCGCGATCTGAATCATTTGTTCCTGACCAGTGGTAAGCTGGGCCACCGGCGTATCAACGTCGATGTCAGCGCCGATTTCACCCATCAGCGCACGCGCCCGCTCGCGCAGTTTAGCCCGGTTGACGAAGCCGGAGACGGAGGGCAGCATTCCCAACTGCAGGTTCTCCGCCACGGACAAGTTAGGGCAAAAGGCCAGCTCCTGGTGGACGATGGCGATCCCGAGCTCCTGCGCGATTCTTGGGTCGGTGGGTCTGACTTCCTGCCCTTCGATCTTGATTACGCCTTCATCGGGCGTGGTCACGCCGGCGATGATCTTGCCGAGGGTCGATTTTCCAGCGCCGTTCTCACCCATTAGGGCGTGGACGGAGCCGCGCTCAAAGTCGACGCTGACGTCGTCCAGCGCACGGACGCCGGGGTAGCGCTTCGAGATGTGTTCAGTGCTCAAAAAAGCCATGGATCGTCGATGGCGTCAGACGCCTCCCTCCCTCCTCCATCCAGCAAAACGGGGCTCACCAGCCATCCTGAGAGCCCCGTTCCGCGGTCTGAGTCGGTTGTTAGTTAGTTAGCTAAGTTAAATCAAGTAAGTTGCGCCGACCAGTGCGTCGAGCTGATCACCTGCTTGCTGACTTGTTCCGGGTCTTGCCCAGCCATTTATCCCAATTTTTGGCGAATTCGTCGACGTTCTCCTTGGTCACGGGAATCAGATCGGCCTTTACAAAGTTGGGCGGCTTGGTGCCGTTGGCGACGTAATTGTAGAGTTCGTCAACCGATTTGGTGCCCCACTCATAAACCTGCTGCGCAAGCAAAACCTCCACATGACCGTCTCGCAGGTAACCGAGTTCGGCCGGAAGGGCATCCACCGCCACGCATTTCACCGTCCCGGCCGGCCATTTCAGCGCGTTATCCGTAAACAGGGGCCAGCCGCCGATCATTGCCCACCCGGTAATCTGGGGGTTAGCCTGCTGAACCTGCTCAACTTTGGCGGCCGCGTCCTGAGGCGTTTCCTTGTGGTAATAAGTGTCCAGGACCTTGACGTCGGGGTACTTCTTGGCTTCATCCTTTACGCCTTGCACACGCTTCTGCAGGTTGGGCGCGTTCTGGTTGCCTCCCAGGATCGCCACGACGCCCTTGCCTCCCATGGTCTTGGCCAGCTCACTCATGACCTGCTGGCCGCATTCCAGGTCGTCGGTGCCGAAGCACGTCAACCGCTTGCTCTTGGGCGCATCGGAGTCGAACGTCACGACCGGCACACCGTTGTTGACGGCTTTGTCGATGGCGTCGGTCAGCTTGTTCGCATCCGAGCAACTCACCGCGATCCCGGAAGCGCCGGCGTTGGTCAGCTGTTCGATGGCTTCAACCTGCTTCTGGGCGTCCTCCTCGTTCGGCGTGCGCCAATCGATCCTGATGGTCACCCCGTTTTTCTCGCTGAGCGCCTTCGCTTCATCCTCCGCGCCGGTTTTGGCAGCCTGAAATACGGGGTTGTTGTTCGATTTGGCGACGACGCCAAATACATAGGTCTTCCCGGCCGCGAAACCAGTCGCAACCGCCAGCCCGAGAAGGCTGGTTAACACTAGAGCTAATTTTTTGATCATGATTTGGGGGGTGAAGTGAGCCAGGCGACTCCGGTCACGGTTTCGCCTGGACAGTGGTTTCGGCCGCGGCAACCACCTCTTTCTTGACGCGGGCCGTTTTGGCTAGAAGCCGGCGATTGCCGAGCCAGCGATTGAGCTGGTCAAGGAGGACAGCGGCGATGACCACGGCACCAGTTACGATCTGGCTGTACTCTTGCGGGATGCCGAGAATGACCATGCCGGCCGAGATCATTTGCAGGATGATCGCACCCAGCAGGGCGCCCAACGCCGTGCCTTTGCCGCCGGCCAGGGACGCACCACCGACCACGGCCGCGGCAATCACGTTCAATTCATAACCTTGCCCGTCACCCGACGAAGCGGCCCCATAATAGCCGAGGGCCAGCGTTGCCGAGATGGCCGCCGTCAGCCCGGACAAGACGTACACCATCAGTTTGATCGGGCGCACCCGGATGCCGCTATACCGGCTGGCGGTCTCATTGCCCCCGATAGCATAGATCTTGCGCCCGAGCGTCATCCGGCTCAGGAAAATGCTGCCGATGACGCACACGATGACCATCACAATCAGCGGCACCAAGCTCAGGTCGCCCACGCCGCTGCGCATAAACGTACGGAACTCCTGCGGAAAATCCCCGATCGATTGGCCCTTGGTCAGGACGAACGCAATGCCGCGGTAAATGGCCATCGTGCCCAACGTGATGATGAACGGGTGCACGTTGAAACCGACGATCATCGCTCCGTTGAGCAGCCCGCAGAGCGCACCCACTAAAAGCGTCAGGGCAACGCCCTGCCACGCCGCGCCGGCGCCGGCATTCGAGCCGTAATGATTCATCAACATGGCGCCGGCGACCGCCGAGAGCGCGTAGATGGACCCTACCGAGAGATCGATGCCCAGGATGATGATCACCAGCGTCATGCTGATGGCCATGATGGCAAAGAAGCTGGTGTCTTTGGCTATCTGAGTCAGCGTCTCGGCATTAAGAAACTTGTTGACCTGAATGAAAGCCGGCACTTGGTCGCCCGCTGCGTTGGTCGTCATCACGCGCCGGGGCGCCCCGTCGGGGCCCTTCTCCAGCTTCGGCCGCTGAACCGAACCGCCGAATGCCCAGAGCAGAATACCCAGGGCGATAATGACCAAAATCAGACCACCTTCGGGAAACTTCGACAGACTGAAGCTGAATTTCGGGGGGGGCATTGCAATCTACCTTGTGACACGTAAACAGTTTGCCTGTCAAGCCGCAGGGCACAAAAACGTCGGCGCAGCTGCCGGTATTCCCCTGCCGCCGTCATCCGATTCCGGCAGGTACCCGGACCGCCCTAATTGACGACTCTCACCGGCGTACCGACCCGGACCCGGTAGAAGGCAGCCTGGGCAACCTCAAAGGGCAGACGAATACACCCGTGGGATGCGGGGTAGCCCGGCAGGATACCGACGTGCAAGCCGACCCCCTCCCAGGTGATACGCATAAAGTAGGTCATGGGCGCGCCTTCGAAATGCGTTCCGCTCGGCGCAGAGTCGATCCGTGCACTGACGCCGGCGCGCACCACCCGGCCCGCGGAATCTACAAAGTTTCCATAGACCGTCGAGCGATGGTCTTTGTCTTTCTGAACAACGGTAAAACTTCCGGTGGGAGTCATGCCGGCTCGTTTGCCCGATGAAATCGGGGAATCGATCGCAACCTCAGGTCCGGCCATGACGTAGGCACGCTGCCGCCCCAGTGAGACCACGATGGAGGCATTTTCAGGCCCGAGGCGGGGGAAGATGGCACGGTTGAAGAACGGTGGAAGTTGTCGCTGAAGCAGATCCTGTGGCCTTGCCACCGGCACTGTTCGGGCCTTTGCGGTGTGGCATAAGGTGAGCCAGGGTACAACCAGTCCGACAATAAGCAGGCGCCGTACAAAAAAGTTCATTGAAGGTTCGTAAAAGGCATTACCGATAATAGATCTTTCCTCCCGGAACAATGCAAAAACCCGCGTATCAATGTAAGCGGCGCGGTGGACCGCGGGTGGACGCGCGCCGCCTTCTGCGTTACTGGGACCGGATGAGGGTTCACGTCATCGACTCCAACCATCTCGGTCGCACCAATGTCATCGGCGTGGCAGCGCTCGAGGGTGAGGATGGATCCATCGCGTTGATTGATCCCGGACCGGCCGTGGTCTTCGAGGAGGTACGGCGCGGGCTTGAGCACGCCGGGCTCGATCCGGGCCGAGTGAACCGGGTACTCGCCACGCACGTCCACCTGGATCACAGCGGCGGCGCCTGGTGCTGGGCGGAAGCCGTACGCGCCCACATCTTTGCGCATGAACGCGGCGTGGCGCATCTGCTTGATCCCGAACGGCTGGTCGTGAGTGCAACCCGGATTTACGGCGATGACATGAATCGGCTGTGGGGACCGGTAAAACCGATCGACTCCCGGCAGGTCACGCCCTTGGGGGACGGCAGCGAGGTTGCGATCGGAGATTTTACGGTTCAGGCGCTCGATACACCGGGCCACGCCCAGCATCATCTGGCCTACTGGATCCCTGAAGAACGGCTGGTTTTTACAGGGGACGTCGGCGGTGTGGCGATCGCAGGCGGTCCGGCCATCCCGCCCTGTCCGCCTCCGGACATCAATCTGGAGCGGTGGAAAAAGTCTCTGGAGCGTTTGCGGGCCTTGCTTCCTGCGCGAATGTTTGTAACGCACTTTGGCGAGGTACGGGACCCGGCTATCCGGCTTGAGGAGGCTGAACGGCGGCTGGAAGCATGGGCACTCTGGATACGCGAAGGCTTGCGAAACGGATTCACGGAGGAACAGCTCGTGCCGGGGTTCGAACAGCTTGTAACCGATGACCTGCGATCGGCAGGCGTCAAGCCTGAGTTGCTGGCCATCTACGAACAGGCGGACCCGGCGGCCATGAGCGTTGCGGGACTCGCCCGTTACTGGCGCAAGTTTCATCCGGAAGCGATCACTTAAAACCGAAAGTTTAAGACCGATGCCCACAGGGCAATCCGGGCTTTGCCGCCATCTTCGCTCATAGTTCGCGAAACCGGGGAAGTAAATTCACACGAAAGTGTCAAAGGAAACCGCAAAGGAGAACATGCAGAATAACCTACAATCACAGTGGAACGAATATCAGCGCCTGTTGCAGGACGACCCGCTGAAGGCCGGCCTGGTCGCATTCAGCGCCGGATTGCTCTTTAGCCTTGTTCCCATTCACCGGCTGATTGGCCTCCTGCTCAAGCTCGTGCTGTTCGCCGTTAAACCCACCTTGCTCGTCCTGGGTGGCATCAAGGCATTTGAGTACGCACAGCAGTACGGCAACAAGGGTAACCCGGGCTCCTGACCTGGATTTGCCACGTGAGTTGCGTCATCACTGTCGCCGCCTGAAGGGAGCCGGGCCGCCCGGTTGAGCCCGGGCCCGGCGCCTTCCACCTCGGGATGGGTTGCGGCTCGGCGGCTCTGCTCGCGCGGCGGTCGAAGCGCCGGACTGATCCCCGGCCGCCCTTTCCGACTCGGTCGGCTCCGCCTGTGACCGGTGCAAAAGCGAATGCGGACTGGGCCCAGCAGGATTCGAACCTGCGACCAAGGGATTATGAGTCCCCTGCTCTAACCGCTGAGCTATAGGCCCCTGTACAACGAAAGATTCGCGTTCCGAGCCGCTTCTGTCCCGGATTTTCTTTTCTGCCGGCGGTTCCGGCCGCGCGGCATACCGGCGCTCCAAACCGCTTCAGAATCGGAAAAAACCGAGACCCGGTTCCCGTTAAAGAACACGCACGCCGGGATCTACTATGTCCGCGCTTTCAGGGGGAGCAAGGAAGTGTGGAAAAGTTTGCGGGCGGACGTCTATTCCGTCGTTGACGCTCCGTGCGGCTAATGCCGGGGGCTTCCGGCCGACTCCGCCAGACCGGCGGAGGCATTCGGATGCCGAGATTATTTGCGATATTGATCGTCGCTGACCTTTTCCATCCAGTCCACGGCTTTACCCTCGAGCACCTCGTGAATGGCGATGTGCGTCACGGCGGTAGTCGGAGTTGCGCCATGCCAATGCTTCTCGCCGGGCGGAATCCAGACGACGTCGCCAGGGTGAATTTCCTGAATCGAACCGCCCTCACGCTGCGCCCAGCCGCATCCAGCGGTGACAATCAGGGTCTGACCCAGCGGATGGGCGTGCCAGGCGGTGCGAGCACCTGGTTCGAAGGTCACGCTGGCGCCGGCCACGCGCGCCGGCGCGGTGGCCTGGAATAGCGGGTCAATACGGACCGTGCCGGTAAACCAGTCAGCCGGTCCTTTGTTGGAGGGTTGTGAGCCGCTTCTTTTTATATCCACTTTCCGGGTTCCTTACCTGATTCGTTCGTCAAGGTTAAATCAGGAACCCACGACCACGGCAATGATGAGTTCGCCCTGGCGCCAAGCGGGGCCCCGGATAAAAAGGGGGCTGCCCTGGTTGAGTCTTGCCTGCGTTAAAAGGAGTTGTTTTTCCCCGCGAAACAGTTCAAGGCCGACCAGTATCTTACCGTCAGGACTACGGGAAATGCTGGTGACGGCTATCCGCAGGTCGCCCGGAAAGGTCAGCACTCCGCTGTGGCCGCCGGTAAACTGAGCTTGGTTTTCGCCCAGCGTCTGGAGCGAGCTGAACCCGGTTTCCTGTTCGAGCTTCTTATCGTACCGGTTGAGCCGGCCCGGGGTTTGCACCGGGGCAGTAGAGTTCGACGCGTAAATGAGGCAGCCCCATACATCCGGGGCGGCGGGATCAGCGCGAGCGGAGAGATGCAGCATGAAACAGAGACTCAGAAGAGTCAGGAAGGCCCCGCTGCCAAGAGTTTTCCTCATGGCAGTAACTGAGTTGGTGGCCGGCGTGACCGCATCTGGTTATTTCAGGTCTTTGTCTGGCGGCACCGTTTCCAAGCCGTCGAGTTTAATAATGGTTACGTCCTTCTTGGCGTCAACCGTGGCTTTTACGCCCGGTTGGCTTGTCTGAGTTTTAAGGACTTCGGCTACGTAGCCGTTTCGGTCGTCCTTACCCTGCTCATGAGGAACCAACGCCACCATCAGGCCGATCGCCGCCAGGGCAGAGCCGATACCGGCCCAGGCCAGGCGAGGCAGGCTGAACCATGTTCGGCGCACTTTGCGCTTTTCGGCGCCAGCCTGTTCGTGCTCGATCTGGGCAAGCAACTGCGAATTAAAGAAATCCGGGTTTGGAAGTTGGGGGGCACTCAGGTGTTCACGAAGCAACCTTCGAAGCACAGCCCCTTGTTCGCGTTCGCCGGCGAGATCCGGGTGTTCCTGCTCGAACGCCTCTTTTTCTGCGTCCGGAAGCGCGCCGTCCAACCAAGCGGTGTACCGTTCTTCAAAGGTTTTCATACACGTCTTTCAAGAGCGCTTGAAGTTTTTTTCGGGCATAAAACAAGCGCGACATCACCGTGCCGATCGAACATCCCAGGATTTCGGCGATCTCACTGTATTGCAAGTCTTCCAATTCTTTCATAACGATGACCGCCCGATGCTCCGGGGTGAGCTTGGCAATAGCTTCATCAATTTGCTTCCGGATTTCATTCTGCTCCAGTTTCCGGGACGGGAGCGGCGTTGCGGACGGTGTTGTCCGCGACCCCGGCTCCACATTGACCGGCATAACCCGGTCATCAAACTCAGCGTCACCATGAACTCCTTTCCGGCGAAGGGAATCAATCGTGACATTCGTCATGATCCGGTACAGCCAAGTATAAAACGAGGACTCTCCTTTAAATCGGTGGATCGACCGCCACGCTTTAACAAAACCCTCCTGAGCTAAATCCCACGCATCCTGCTCATTCTGGACCATTCCGTAGATCATGCTGAACGCCTTTCCACGGTATTTGGTCACTAAATCGTTAAAAGCAGAAGCGTCGCCGGCCTGACACCGTTTCACCAACTCACCATCATCTACCTCAACTGCGTCCTGCAACCGGTGCCCCGTTACAGATTTAGACGCAGACACGCCAAGTTCATTCAAGAGCTTTTGCCTTTTTAAGCGCTAGGCGCCGTACCGCCGACGCCACTCTGCCCGCAGCTCGCCCATGAGCACGATGATATGATCACGCACGTGAAACAGCCGTTGAAAGAGGTCGCTGAACTGCGCGCTCTTCAGGGTGCCGTTCCGATTCATCTCGGTCGCGGCCTCGACGGCGGTGCAGATCGCCCGCAGAGCGCGTTTGAGGTAGGCGATCGTCATGCCGATCTCTTCGTTTTCCTGGTCACTCAACGCCGCCGCAAGCTTAGCGCTCGCCACGGCGACATTTGAAGCCAATTTGACCCCGAGCGGGCTCGACTGGCTGTTCGGGACGCTGTCAAGCAACTGATCGATCCAAACCGTCAGGGCAAAGGCGCTCTGGTAAAGCGGATGGGCCTCGAAAGACTCGCGAGGTTCGGCCTCTTCGCTGTCCACATCATCGACCTCAAATTCAATTTCTTCGACGTTTTCGCCGGATTGCTCGAGCAAATGAGTCCAGCCCATCTCCCGAGCGATGATCTGGTCGCGGTTGGGATCGTCGATGTACTTTTCGAACAGCTCCATGTAGCGGTCCGTCTTGCTGTCCTGTTGCTGGAGAAAGCGCTCCCAATCGTATTCATCCCAAACGCGCTCTGGCTCATCGAAGTAATCAGCCATTTGGTCTTCTATCGCAGTTTGGAAACTGCTGCAAAAGTTTTAATCAACCCTGACGGGTTCAATGACCCGGCCGGCAGGTCACGCAAGCGCCGCGGCGGGCGTTTGCTCGCGCAGGGTCTGCAGCCGCAACTGGCCGCAGGCAGCATCGATATCGTGCCCCTTTTCTCGCCGGATCGTAGCCGTGACGCCTCGCGCCAGGAGGGCATTATAAAAGTGCTGTTGCCGCGTTTCGGACGGCCGGCTCCAGGGCAGGCCTGCCACCTGGTTGTAAGGGATCAGGTTGACCTTGGCGTTGAGACGGTTCGCCACACGGGCAAGGGCCGCCGCGTGTTCCGGTCGCTCGTTAAGATTCTCAATCAAGATGTATTCAAGGGTGATGCGCTGCTTCTTTTTTGAAACGTAATACTCGCAAGCTTCGACGAGCGAAGCCACGTTGTATTTCCGGTTAATCGGCATTATTTGCTCGCGGACCTCATCGGTCGCCCCATGCAAGGAAATGGCCAAGCGGACCTGCAACGGCTGATCGGCGAGCTCACGGATCTTCGGCGCAAGGCCGCTGGTGGAGATGGTGATGTGCCGCGCGCCGATCCCGACCCCCCATTCGGCGTTAATGATCGATACCGCTCGCATGACCTCAGCGAAGTTGGCGAGCGGTTCGCCCATGCCCATGAACACCAGGTTGTTTACCTTTTCACCGGAAAGCTCTTCAACCCGCAGGATCTGCTCAACGATTTCCCCGGCACGCAGGTTCCGCGTCCAGCCCGCGAGGCCGCTTGCGCAGAATCGGCAGCCGTAAGCGCAACCGACCTGCGTCGACACACAAAGGGTCCGCCGGTCAGACCTGGAGCCATAAAGCGCCGGGTTGGCCGGAATCAGCACGGTTTCAATCAGGGCACCGTCACCCAGGCGAAAAAGGAACTTTCGCGTGGTGTCCCCGGAGCCGGTCACGCGCGCCGGTTCAAGCGTGCGCAGGGCAAATTCTTCCGCCATCTTGCGCCGAGTGGCCGCCGGCAGATTCGTCATTGCGTCCACCGTGGTAGCGCGCCGGCGGTAAACCCAGTCAAGCACCTGCCGGGCTCGGTAGGCGGGCTCCTGCCGGGAGGCGAACCACTGCTCCAGTTCGGTAAGGTTGAGCGCGCAAATCCCGATCCGTTCTTCCATTCGTTCTCCGTGACAGCTAATTTCCCACATCGGGACGCAGATTCAACGGGTACGCCTTTGCCTGGCACGAAAGGGAAAGGTCGAAGCCTATTTTCGGCTGGACGGCCGTGCCCAACACGCTAATGCTTCGGGCCGATCATGCTGAAGTGTTACGAAATTTTTGAGCGTTCTTCACCTGAGCTGATTAACGAGGTTTTTGCCCACCTCCATGATAAGGAGAAGGCGGTCTACAAAGCGGCAATTCAGAATCTCGCCGCGCAATGGAAACTTCGGCCGGTGTTCGTTGAGCGGAAGCCGAAAGCTGAGCGCCACCTCTGGCTCAAGCGGGCCCTCTCCCGAAAAGCAGCGGACGAGTTCGCGATCCAGGTCCTGCAGATTTGGCTCTTGGGCGCGCAACGCGATCTCATTTGTGAGTTTCTGGACCGACTCGGGATCCCGCATGACGGCAAAGGCGTGGTCGACAATCTGCCGCCGGAGCCCAGCCGGGACCACCTTGAGCGGGCGGTGAACGCCTTGCTGGAAAAACATCCCCCTGAGGTAGTCGCTGTTTACCTGAACGCTTTTCAGGCGATGGACGACCATGCCTGGAGCGGCCTCGACCAGATCCTGGCAAATGACAGCCGGCTGGCGTTGGGAACGGGCCGCATCAGCCTGGAGCGACCGGCGCCGGCCACGGATTTGGCGTGACCGGATCGATGGCCGGTGCGTTCGCGGCAGCCAAGCGGCCCTCCCCTTGATTTCGGGCCGTGAAAGCAGATCTTCAGCTTCAGGTGGAACGGCGAATCAAGGAAGTGTCGGTGCACGATGAAAACCTTGAGGAAAAGGTTCTCCGCTTCATCACCGCGCCGGCAGACGGGGCCGGATTTGAGTCGCTGGCGTTTGAAATCCACGGATTCCAGCGCTGTCACAACCTGGTCTACGCACGTTATTGCGAGCAACTTGGCATAGGAAGTTCGCTGGAATCCTGGAAGCAGATTCCCGCTTTGCCCCAACAAGCGTTCAAGCGGCAGCGGATTCTGGCCTTCCCGGAAATCGACATTCGTTTTGAATTTCGTACCAGCGGGACCACGGGTGAGGGCTATGGACGCCACCTTTTGCCTTCACTGGCACTTTACCGGCATTCAGTCCTTGCCGGCTGGCGGTATTTCGGCCTGCCGGAGAAAGGAATACGGTTGCTCATGCAGGCGCCGGAGTATGCGCCGTACTCGTCCCTGGCCCGCATGGGCGCGATCCTGACCGGCAATCACGCCGAAGCCTTTCTGGTTGATGCCCGTGGAGGGATCGAACGCGACCGCCTGGCGAAGGTTGCCGCGGAAACGCAGCGACCGGTCATGCTTTTCGGGACCGCCCTGGCTTTCGTGAACCTTCTCGAGCAATCTAGCGCCATGCCGCTGCCGGCGGGCAGTTTGCTGATGGAAACCGGCGGGTTCAAAGGGAGCAACCGCGTGATCGACAAGACCGAGCTCTATGAGCGGCTGGCGAACCATTTTCAGGTCCGGGTCGAGGATATCTGGAACGAATACGGCATGACGGAACTCACGTCTCAGTTTTACAGCCGGGGTACCGGCGGCCCGCACTTCGGCCCGCCCTGGCTCCGCTTTCTGGTGATCGATCCGGAAACGAACCGGCCGGCGCCGGCGGGTCAATCCGGCGTGCTTAGGATTTTCGATCTGGCCAATCTGTGGTCGGTCCTAGGCATCCAGACCCAGGACCTCGCGGTGGCACAACCGGACGGCGGTTTCCTGCTGCTGGGACGCGATCCGGCTGCCTTGCCCCGGGGCTGTTCGCGAGCGGTGGACGAGTTACTCCGGACGGTGCGGGCGTGACCCTGCCCTTTCGGGAACGCCTGGAGCGGATCTCGGACGCCCTGCTCGGCTGCCCGATCGTGCAGCCGGCGTCGGTCGCACAGCTGGCGCAGTGGGTTGACGCCGAACTCGGTCCCGGGGCGCTCAGCGAGGACACCATTCCGTACGGCGGCCGGCGCCGGCGGCTGCAGCCCTTGTCCCCCATCCTTCATGTCGTCTCGGGCAATACCCCGCACGCCGCGGTCCAGAGCCTGGTTCGAGGCTTGGTGACCGGCGCAGCCGTGCAGTGGATCAAAGTCCCGCAAGCCGTTCGCCTGGCCGAACTGGAAAACTTCGTGACGGCTTTGCCGGAATGCATGCGACCGGCGTTGGCGCAGGAGCTTCCCGCTGCCTGGTTAGAGCGGGCTGCAGCGGTGGCTGTCTTCGGTGCTGACGAGACCATTCGTGAGTTCGCCAGGCGGATTCAACCCTGGCAGCGCTTTCTTCCGCATGGGAACAAGGTGAGTTTTGGATGGATTCGCGGCCGGTACGATGAAGAGTTGTTGGCGGCGCTCACCCGGGACGTCGTTGCGTTTGATCAATTGGGCTGCCTGTCCCCGCAGTTCTACCTCGTGTCCGGTGACGCCCGAAATTTCGCGCGGGATCTGGCTGCGATTTTCAGCCGGGAGGAACCTGATTGGCCCCCGCTCCGGCTTACTACTCAGGAGGCCGCCCGGCTGCGCGAGTTCCGGGATATGCACCAACTGAGGGCCGCCTGCAGAGACGGCACGGCCGTCTGGGGCAGCGCCGAAGGGCTGGCCTGGACGGTGATTTTCGATCCACGCCCTGAGTTTGCGTGGACGCCGCTCCTGCGAACGGTCGTCGTTAAAGCGGAAACGGAAGGCGTGCTGGAGCGGTTGCGGCGGATCGCCCCTTTCCTGAGTACCATCGCCGTTCATCCGTACACCGAGGAAGGGCTCACGCTTGCGGTGCGCCTCGGCGCACAGCGGGTTTGCCGGGCGGGCGCCATGCAAAACCCGGATTGGCTCTGGCACCATGACGGCTGGCCGAGCCTCGGGGCCTTTCTCCGTTACGTGGATGTGGAGAACTGAGGGTGCGGTCACACGGCGGCCACGGCGATCTGGCGGGCACCACGTAAGAGTTCACACGGCGAACACGGCGGGCCACGGCGAACACGGCGGGAAGAGGGAGAAGGGGAAAGGGTTCGGAGTTCGGAGTTCGGGGTTCGGGGTTCGGAGCGGCAGCATGGGTGCCGGCCATCCGTGTCAAGTTCGGGATTTCTGGATCCGTTTCTGCGTTCGTCTGCGTGTTCTGCGGATGATTCCGTCTTCCCGCCGCGTTCCGCCGAAAGATTGGATCCAGTCATAGGACGTCTCCGAGCTCCGAACCCCGAACTCCAAACTCCGAACTCTTTCCTCTTCCCGCCGTGGTCGCCGTGGCCCGCCGTGTTCGCCGTGTGAACTCAGTCGTTGTGCCCGCCAGATCGCCGTGTGACCGTGTGAACTCTTACGTGGTGCCCGCCGTGTGACCGAGCCCTTTTTCGCTTGTGGCCTTCGTGGCATCTGGTTACGTGCCCGGATGTTCCGTCATTGTTTCCGGATTACTTTTCAGAACGAACAAGCGGCATATTACCAGTTCCATGTGTTTCCACCGGTGGTGCACCTGCCGTGGGTAAGCGGATGGGCCCGGAAACGCGACACGAACACGCAGCTGGTCCTGGTGGAATTAGCCGAGGAAGGTGACCGCGATCGTTTCCTGGAAATGTGCTGCGAAAACCCGCACGTGCTTAAAATCGAGGAAATCAGCGAAGACGAATTTACGTACGCCCCATCGCACGACATTTAGCCCGGCCGTTTCTGTCATGAACCTCAGGAAAGATCCACCCGCCATTACCGTACTGACGCGCACCTTGAAGGTGACCAACCCCAGCGGTCTGCATGCCAGACCCACGAGCGCGATCGTGCGGTGTGCGATGCGCTTCAGGAGTGAGATTACGATTGAAGCGAACGGCCGGCGTTGCTCTGCGGTAAGCATCATGGACATCATGACCGCTGATATCCGGTCCGGAACGGACATCGTGGTGACGGCGGCGGGCCCGGATGCCGAAAAAGCGTTGCAGGCCTTGGAGATCTGCCTCGGAGAACTCGAGGCGAAAGGTCTGTAGTGCCGCCGAATCCGGCCGGCTGCCCCCAGCGGCCTGAACCCTGGGTTCGCCCCGGTTTTTTTTAGCTCTTTCGGGTTACGGCCTTACCCGCAGTTGGCGAGAGTGGTGCGAAATTACTCACGTGTGAGCCATAGCAGCCTATTCAAGACACGAACGCGCTCTATGCCGGACGTTTAACATTTTGTCGCGACTCAAAACTGATCCCAGCCGGAGGCAACATTAGGATGCGGAAGGTTCAAGATACGGCCGGTAAAGCTGCCGCCTTGTGCGCCCACCTTAACCAATTCTCCGTTCCTGCGGCCGTTTTAAACCAGGACCGGCGGCACTTTCAGAGCTGGAACCAAAGCTTTTTGGACCTGGTCGAGCTTGCGCACGACGAAATCATGACGGCGCAGGTCGACTCGATCTTCTCGTTCTTCCCGGCCTGGAATGAGCCGGCATCGGGAATGCGCATCGTCGCAGCCGTGATTCGAAATCCCTCCTCGGCCCGGAAGCCGCGGACGATCGTCGGTATGGAGCACCCGGCGGTCCAAGGCCGGACGTCGCTCCTGCTGGCGCACGACCTTTGGTTGAGGGGCGCCGCGTTTGAAGCGGGTAAACAGAAAGGGGAGCACGAGACGAGCCAGCAATTGAAGCAGCGGCTGGACGCGGCCATCCAAGGTAACCTGCGAAAGCTTACCCCGATGCTGACGCACTTACTGGAGTCCGCACCCGCGGCGAGCCGCCAACGGAGCGAAATCCAGAAGATGGTGACCATCCTGCAGAAAATGCAGGATTTCGTCCGAAGTGATTTTGACGCATTGTTCTTGGCCGGCAGTGCAGAGGAGATCAAGGGCGGCAATGCTCTGGAGGAGGAGCCGGGAGGCCGGTAAACCCGGAGGTCGCGCACGGACCCGGGTCGGAAAGGGTTTGACGGTCAACTCCGGAGAGATTGAGAGTGCAGGAATGACGTCTGCCGTGGAACCGAAGCCAGACATTCTTAATCTCATCGGCAACACGCCGATGGTCCGGGTCTCGCGGCTGGACACCGGGTCCTGCGAACTCTTTGTCAAACTCGAGAACCAAAATCCGACCGGCTCAATCAAAGACCGCATGGCGCTCGCCATGGTCGAGGCCGCGGAGCGGGACGGGAAGATTCGACCGGGCGGCACCCTGGTGGAGGCTACGGCGGGCAACACGGGCTTGGCCCTGGCGTTGGTGGCTGCCGCCAAAGGTTACCGCCTGGTGCTGGTGATCCCCGACAAGATGTCACAGGAAAAAGTGCTGCACCTGCGTGCGCTGGGCGCCAGGACGGTCATCACCCGCTCGGACGTAATTAAAGGGCATCCGGAATATTACCAGGACCTGGCCGCCCGGATCGCGCGCGAAACGCCCGGAGCATTCTTTGTCAACCAGTTCGCCAACCCGGCTAATCCCCTCGCCCACGAGCAGACAACCGGTCCGGAGATCTGGCGTCAGATGGGCCAGCGACTCGATGCGGTGGTGGTCGGCGTCGGTTCAAGCGGCACTCTGACGGGCCTGAGCCGTTTCTTTGCGAGGGTCGCTCCGAAGTGCGAGATCATTCTGGCGGACCCGGAAGGTTCAGTGCTGGCGGGCTACGTCCACGAGCATCACGTCGGGCGGGCCGGTTCCTGGATGGTTGAAGGTATCGGCGAGGATTTCGTGCCGGAGATCGCTGATCTTTCGCGAGTAATCAAGGCCTACAGCATCCCGGATGCGGAAAGCTTCCAGGCCGCACGCGACATGCTTAGACTTGAAGGCATCTTTGCCGGTTCGTCCTCGGGAACCCTGTTTGCCGCCGCCCTCCGGTACTGCCGGGAACAACCCACCGCCAGGCGCGTGGTCACCTTTGCGTGCGACAGCGGCAACAAATATCTCTCCAAGATGTACAGCGATATCTGGATGGCAGACCAGGGCTTCCTGCCGCGGACTCGCTTCGGGGATTTGCGTGACCTGATCTCGCGCCGCTACCAGGACGGGACCGTGGTCGCCGTCGGGCCCTCCGATACGCTGCTCACCGCGTTCAACCGAATGCGAATTGCGGACGTCTCACAGCTGCCCGTACTCGACCAGAATGGATTGGTCGGCATCATTGATGAATCGGATCTCCTCGTCCGGGTCCAGGACGGCGGAGGCTCGTTCCAGGACCCGGTCGGCATTGCGATGGCCAGCCGGGTGGAAACGCTGCAGGCGGACGAACCGATCGCGGCCGTCCGAAAGATCCTTGACGAAGGCAAGGTGGCCATCGTGATGGCCGGCCGGGAATTCGTCGGCCTCATCACCCGCATTGACCTGCTGAACTTCCTGCGCAGACACGTTTGATGATGCGTAAACCCGACGCTTTTGGTTTTGCAACGCGCGCCATCCATGCCGGTCAGGAACCTGACCCGGCCACCGGCGCCATCATGACCCCGATTTACCAGACCTCCACGTACGTCCAGCAAAGTCCGGGAGTTCACAAAGGGTACGATTATGCCCGCAGCATCAACCCTACCCGGCTTGCCTATGAACGGTGCGTTGCGGACCTGGAAAATGGGACCAGGGCGTTTGCGTTCGCGTCCGGCCTGGCGGCCATGGCAACCGTCCTGGAACTGCTGAACTCCGGCGCCCACGTCGTTGCGAGTGACGACCTGTACGGCGGAACGTTTCGCCTGTTCGAACGCGTCCGCCGGCACTCGGCCAACCTTAGCTTTACCTTTGTCGACCTGACTGACCCGGGCGCACTCAAGCGAGCTTACCGGCCGGAGACGAAGATGATCTGGGTCGAAAGCCCGAGCAATCCCCTGCTTAAGCTCGTTGACCTGGAGGCGGCCGCAGACTTCGCGCTGGCGAACGGGTTATTAGCCGTCGCCGACAACACCTTTGCGAGTCCCTGGATTCAGCGGCCGCTCGACCTTGGTTTTTCGATCGTAATCCACTCGGCCACCAAGTACCTCAACGGGCACTCCGACATGGTCGGCGGGGCGGCCGTGGTCGGGCGCGGCGATGATCTGGAAGCAACCGCTGACCGCCTGGCCTTTCTCCAGAACGCCGTCGGGGCCGTGGCGGGTCCGTTTGACAGCTACCTGGCGCTGCGCGGGCTCAAAACGCTCGCGGTACGGATGGAACGCCACTGCGCGAACGCCGCCGGGTTGGCGGCGTGGCTTGAGGGCCACCCTAAAGTCCGCCAGGTGAATTATCCCGGCCTGGAATCCCACCCCCAGCACGCGCTTGCAAAAAAACAGATGCGAGGCTTCGGCGGCATGATCGCCGCGTATCTGGATAGCGATCTCGATGGGGTCCGCCGCTTTTTGGAGAGCACCCGCCTTTTCGCCCTGGCCGAAAGCCTGGGAGGCGTTGAAAGTCTCATCGAACATCCGGGCCTGATGACTCACGGATCCATCCCGGCGCCCCAGCGGGCAGCCTTGGGAATCGACGACAGCCTGGTCCGGCTTTCGGTGGGGATCGAGGATTACAACGACCTTGAAGCTGACCTCGCGTACGCGCTGGAGCAGGTGTGAACGGGTGAGTCCTGCCTTGAGCCGGGCGACCTCCTACCAACCGATCTTGTTCCGGTCCCGGAAAAAGCTCCCGGTCAGACTTGAAGGCGCTTCTACGGCGAGCCAGACGATGGTGTCCGCACCCTGTGCGACCGAGCGTGTGGCGCTCGGTCCCCCCATGTCCGTGCGAACCCAGCCAGGGCAGACCGCATTCACGGCAATACGGTGCTGCCGCAGAGTCTGGTCAAGCATCAACGTGATTCCGTTCAGGGTCAGCTTCGAGAGGCAGTAAGATGGAACGTCCGGCGAAAGGCCGTCGAGCGCACCGTAGCCGCTGGAAACGTTGATAACCCGGGCTTCGCCGGATTTCTGCAGGTAAGGAAGGAACTCCTGGGCGACGCGCAGGGCGCCGAACGCGTTCGTCTGGAAAGTCGTTGCCAATTGTTGCCGGGTCACGGATAAAATGTTCACGCCTTCATCCGGGTAAATGCCCGCGTTATTGACGAGGACGTCAAGACGATCGTGACCCTTGCCAAACGCGGCGGCCGCTTCATGCATGCTCGCATCATCGGCTACATCGAGCGGTAAAAATTCGGCGTTGTCCGGCAACTTCGCGAGCGCTGCCTTGCCGGCGTGGGGATTGCGCGCCGCCAGCACCACATGAAAATCCCTGGCGGCCAACTGCCGCGCGACCTCAAATCCTATGCCTTTATTGGCGCCGGTAACCAGCGCAACCTTTTGGTTAGCCATACGCAATTTTACCGGAGCTTCGCAGCCGGACAACCGCCGCGGTTATCATCCAACGGCATATCCCGGCGTTACACGGCACCCGCCGCGCACCGTTTCCGCCATTTGAACGCATCCGTTCCGCCACTGCGGTCGAAACGTTGAAAAATATAACCTATGGACAACAATAACATCCCTCTTAACAAAGAAACGTTGAAGCTGGCTTCCGACCTCTCGCTTGCCGCCGGTTTTCTTTCCATCGCGGCTTCCATCATCAGCTGGTTTTCGAGGCGGAGCGAAGATCGAGCGCATGCTGAACGGTTCGGTATTTTCATCGGGCTTTGGGTGCCGAGCCTTTTTGCCTTGTCCCACCGGCTTGCCCGCGCGGCTGCCGAACAATAGGAAACTCCTCCTTTCCGATGCCGGCGCCAGTCACGCGGTCTCCGCGCCGGCCGCCAGTCCCGTCTCGAGGGCTGGTATTCCCGGATCGCAACGCGGCATTTTTTATGGATCCGCCGGCTGTTGCTGTTCACGGCCGAAAAGTACTTGCAGGACGGGTCGCCTTGCGCGTATCTTCGCCCGCTTCGCTGGAGGGGGGGTATAGCTCAGTTGGTAGAGCGTCTCGTTCGCAATGAGAAGGTCAGGGGTTCGAATCCCCTTACCTCCACCATGAAGGGAGGCCGGAAGGCGGTCCTGAAGCTTTTCCAGGCGCCGGCATACCCGATTTTAAAGGGAGGGGCTTACGATCACATCCATTCCTGCCTTTAATCCGACACACGCGCAGGTTGCGTGCCCGCCCTCAGGAGAACCGGATTGCGCCGGGGTCAAGGTTCCGGCCGAAACGATTGAAGCCCGGCGTTCCGCGCGCGTTGCCGGCGTTTCTGTGCATCTGCAATGACGTTAGGCAGGGCCAGGGATTTAAGATTAATGTCGGGATCTTCATAATAGTGGTCCAGGCCCGGTTCGATGATGGTGACACCCTTAGGCAGGAGTTCATCTGCCAGAAGCGTTAACCCATCGTTAGGGCCGTATTTTCGAAGCTGCCGGTACCGCCACCTGACGTCGCCGGCGATATCGCCGGATAAAGGAACGCCGACGAATTGAACAGTCAGAACATGCGGCGGAAGCCCGATTCCATCTAACCTTTCGCGGCTCGACGCGGTAGTAAGCCCGGGCACGCTCCGGAAGCTGAGGCCTTGCATAGAAAACATGATGCCGGCGAGCCACGACTTGGGCCACCCGGTCACACGATCGGCCAGGAAGGTTCCTCGAAGCAACCCTCCCACGCTCACCCATGCGGTGATGGCCCGAGTCTCATCCGGCCGTAGTATTTTCCCTAACGCGAGCGCCGTTTCGGGCCCGCCTTTGCTTGTACTTACCAGGATTAACCTGGCGCCGCGGCCGCTGCGGGCGCGAACGAAGTTAGCGATGATCAAGGCGTTTTCCTCAATGGTCCCATCCTCTTCGGTAGCAACTAAATCTACCTTCAGACCCAACTTGCCCATAAGTTTTCTCTGGTTAGCAAAATCGGCTCCGGTGGTCGGGTTACCCACATAATGAAACCCGGGTACAAACAAAATTCTGTACCCGCGAAGGCGGTCTCGGACGAGCCCCGTCCACTGATTCCGCTGAATATCCTGCTTGATTCTTCTTACCTCGTTGCAGTAGCGATCCTGAAAACTCCGGTTTGTCCGATTCGAAAGACTGCGTTTTATGAAAAACAGGGTTGCGAAGTCCGGTGACGTCTCGGCAGACAATTCTCTTAAAGTCAGGCTGTTGAGGGGGAGCGCCTCAAATCGTTGCTCGATGCCGGCGATCTTTTCATCTGCAACCGCCGGCTCCGCCGCGCCTGAAAAGGAGGATTCGAAATAGGCCTGGGCAAGGGTGGAATCGACGGTCGTTGCCACGGGCCTGCATGCGACAATCCCCCTTACCGGGAGTGTGGGGTAATCGGTGCAGGCGCCGAGCAGCCACAGTGTCAGCAAGATCGGTAACGCACAGGCGTGCAAGGAGAACGACCCTCCTGGAAAGCGCCTCAGAGTCAACCGCCCATTCATTCGCGGATTTCAGCTGTGGCGTCGCATTTTTGACGCGAGTTCATTTATCAGCAACGAGAAATTTTTGTGTGCCTCATAAATCAGCTTACTTCCAACCAATCTCGCGTAAAGGGGTCTCGTTACCCCGGCCGGAAGGCCTGAAACCGGTGCGAGGCGCGCACCGGCCCGGGAACGTTGCCTGGGGCGGCAGGGAAGAGAGGCGCCGCCGGGTCCAAAAAAATTCTCCGGCGCCGGAAGTTGAACCCTGACGCCTCTGCCGGTTACATTGCCGGACTTTCCATGAGTACCCAGACCGAGACGCAAACCGCACCCGCAGATTTCATCCGTGAGATCGTCGCAAATGACTTGCAGGCGGGGACGTATTCCGTCATCCAGACCCGATTTCCGCCGGAGCCGAACGGTTACCTTCACCTTGGCCACGCGAAATCCATTTGCCTGAATTTCGGCATTGCCCGCGAATTCGGCGGGGTGTGCAACCTGCGCATGGACGACACCAACCCGACGAAAGAGGATCGCGAGTACGTTGAATCGATCATCGAGGACGTAACCTGGCTGGTTGACGGCTGGGCCGACCACGTTCTGGGCCTGAAGCCCAAGGGTAAAGCCTGCGAGATCCGGGAGTTCAACGGAAAGGCGGACTTTCACCAGCCGCCGGTGGTGGGAACTGCCACCGCGGCGGACCGGGAACCGTTTCACGCGTCCGACTACTTCGAGCAGCTTTTCGAGTACGCGGTTCAGCTCATCCGGAAGGGGAAGGCCTACGTCGACGACCTTTCACCGGAAGAAACGGACCGTTACCGCATTGCGGGCCAAGAGAGCACCTTCCGGGAGCGTGGCGTGGAGGAAAATCTCAGCCTTTTCCAGCGGATGCGCCGGGGCGAGTTCCCGGACGGGCTTCGCACGCTGCGCGCGAAGATCGATATGCAGTCGCCGAACGTCTGGATGCGGGACCCGGTCCTTTATCGGATCCGGCACGCCGCGCACCATCGTACCGGTGACCGCTGGAGCATTTACCCGATGTACGATTTTGCGCACTGCCTGAGCGACTACATTGAAGGGGTAACTCACTCTCTGTGCACCCTCGAATTCGAAGTGCACCGGCCGCTTTATGACTGGATTCTGGGGAGCCTGGACCTGCCGCGGCAACTGCCTCACCAGTACGAGTTCGCACGGCTGAACCTGAGCTACACGATCCTGAGCAAGCGCAGGCTCATGCAACTGGTCGACGAAGGGCATGTCTCCGGCTGGGACGATCCACGGATGCCCACCCTCAGCGGCATGCGGCGCCGCGGGGTCACGGCGGTCGCCTTGCGCGCCTTCGCCTACCACATCGGGATTACGAAGTATGACGGCCTCACCGACGTTGCCGTTCTCGAACACGCCGTCCGCGACGAGTTGAACAAGACGGCCGCTCGACGCCTTGCCGTCCTGCGTCCGCTCAAGGTGGTTGTGACCAACTATCCGGAAGGCCGGATCGAGGAACTCGATGCCCTCAATAACCCGGAAGATCCGAACGCGGGCACGCGAAAGATTGCGTTCAGCCGCGACCTTTACATTGAGCGCGACGATTTCATGGAAAATCCGCCGCCCAAGTATTTTCGCCTGCGTCCCGGGGGTGAAGTTCGCCTGAAATACGCCTACATCATCCGATGCGATGACGTCATCAGGGATGCGAGCGGCAACATTCTGGAACTGCGCTGCACCGCTGACCTCGACAGCAAGAGCGGCGGTGCGACGGCAAATCGCAAAGTTAAAGGCACCGTTCACTGGGTCAGCGTGCGGCACTCGGTCGAGGCTGAGGTGCGCCTGTACGACCGGCTTTTTCTTGAGCCCGAGCCGGAGGCCACCAGCGATTTCAAACTTCATTTAAACCCGAATTCGTTGGAGGTTGTCATGGCCAGGTGCGAGCGGAGCCTGCGCGATGCCCGGAGAGAAACGCGCTATCAGTTCGAGCGCCTCGCGTATTTTACCCTCGATAAGGACAGCACGACGGAACGCCTGGTCTTCAACCGGACGATCACCTTGAAGGATTCGTGGGCGAAAGAAGCGAAAAAGCGGTGAACGAATCCCGAGCCTCGAACTTTACCTGCTGGGGGCACCGTTCAGGCGCACACCGTACGCGGGCCAACGGCCAGCGGGTAAGAAGCAGCAGCGGGACCGGATTGGGACCCGCCCGCATACCAGAAAATGCGCTCACGACGGAAGAGCCGGTACTGCCTCGAGTCGTTCCGGTCACGGTGAACCCCCTCGGAACTGATGGGGCGGGATGACTCGGCGGGATGCGGCAGGCCGCCGGCGACGGCCGGGTTACCTGGCGGTGAATGCAGGGGAGAATCGGCCCAGGCGCCTTGCGGAACAGCGCAGCCGAGTGCGGCGGCGGCGGCGAGAACGGTCAAAACTTTCTCCATATCTGGTGCTACGTCGATGGTGTCGGGTTGAAGGCAGGCGGCTGCCTCTCAGTTGAGCTGTGAGCATCACCGATGCCAACCCTCGCAGCACGGAAAATGCGCCGCGCCGGGACCGGTCCGCAGCTGGAGACGTTTACCTCAGCGCGATCACGCCGGTCCTGCCGGCGAGGCACTGCAGCGAACGCCGATGTGCCGAAAACGGGACACGGCGTCCCCCGAATGGGAGGAACGCTTTCCGCCGGCAACGGCGATCAACTGCGGCCGTCGACCGCGGGCTGAACTTTGCCGCGGCTCCATGGAGGGCGGAGCCGCGTCGCCCCGTCAGGAATGGCCGCCGGAAACCTCGGGGTACTCAACGGCGTGCACCCTGCCCTAGGGCTTGCGAGTGCGAACTTTTTCTTTCTTTTGATCGCACTCTTCCTGCAGGCGGCGAAGCTCCGAGGCCAGCTGGTGCTTCAGCTGTGCGACGTCATCAGCGGACCCGGCCTGTTCCTCGCGCCGGATCTGCTCTTTCAGCAACAGTTCTTTTTCAGCCATCTTTGACCGGTAAAGCGAATCGATCTCTGCAAGCTGCGCTTTTTGCTCCTCGGTCAGGGGAACCGAAGGAGATTGCTTTTGCAGGCGCTCCATGGCGAGTTCGTAAGCTGATTTCATAAGGTCAAGGTCTGCGTTGGGACAACCGGCGTGTTACGCCGTTACGGCTGCTCGATCTTCTGGAGCCGCCGGATCAGGTCGCTATAGTTAGCCGCATCGCGGATCGTCGCATTCAAGCGCGTAAGCCGTGGATCGTCTGAAGCGTGATTGAACGAGACCCGGTGCTGCTGGCCGTCCTGGGCAAACACGACTTCATCCCAATGAATGGTTTGAATGTGGGGATTGAAACGTGCGACCGCGCGTCCACGGAAGAAGGCCCGGGTTGATTCCGGCGGGTTGAAAATTGCGGTCTTGATTTCTTCCTCCCGGAGAACCCGGCGCATCCGTTCCTCTCGCACCAGCTCGTAGTGGAGCCCCTGTTCCCAGGCGATGTTGTGGTACTCGAGGTCAATGGACTGCAACCAGGGATCCGTCCAATCCAGTTTTTCTTCTTCCTGAAACGTGGTGAGCAAGTACAACTTGGCCGCCCAATCGATGCGATCGGCGCAGCGCATGACATCGACCTCGAGGTCGTTCAGAATTTTTTCCCATTCGGTCAACAGCCAATCGACCTCACGGTCAGTCCGGTCGCAGTACCGCAGGGCCTTTTCCAGGTACATGCGTTGGATCTCGATGGCCGAAATCTTGCGCCCGTCTTTAAGCTCGATGATCCAGGAATGGCTCTGATCACGGCTGATCGACTTGGTGGCATCAATCGGCTGGGCTACTTCCAGCTGAGGCGCTTCCCGTTTTTCAATCAAGTCGAGCACGAGCGACATGATACCGATCTTGAGGGCAATCGCGAATTCACTCATGTTCGAGTCACCGATGATCACGTGAAAACGCCGGTATTTGCCCGGATCAGCGTGCGGTTCATCGCGCGTATTGACGATGGGCCGGCGGTTCATCGTGTCGATGCTCACCAGGACGCTGAAGAAGTCGGCCCGCTGCGAAATCTGATAAATTCCGGGCTGGCCGGTCGCGCCTTCGCCTTCAATGCCGAGCTTGCCGGCACCGGCGTAGATCTGGCGGGTGATAAGAAAAGGCACCACCTCAGAAACGAGCCGGTCCCAGGGTACGGCGCGGCTCATGAGGTAGTTATCGTGGCAGCCGTAGCTGTGCCCGATAAAATCGGTATTGTTTTTGTAAAGACGAACTTCGCGCTCGGGGGCGATCTTTTTGTTCCGACGCCGGACGCACTCGGCGAGGATTCGCTCGCCGGCCTTATCCTGGGCGATGATCTCTCGCAAGGTGGTGCATTCGGGGGTCGAGTACTCCGGATGGGCGTGATCGTTGTAGAAGCGCGCCCCGTTGCTCAACACCAGGTCACTCTTGATCTCCTCGAAGCTGAGCGGCCGGTTTTTATCCAGTTCGTAATAGGCCGACTCGTCCGTATCCTGCATGAGGGTTTCGGCCCGAAACCCCCGTGCATCCTGATGGGGATCCTCAAGGTTGTAGTCCCATTTCATCAATGCACCGTGTTCCGTGTAGCAGCGCACCAACTCAATCGATTCAGCTACCACGTCGACGGTTTCAACCCCGTTAACCGTAATGCCGTATTCCGTCTCGATCCCAAAAACGCGCTTCATGCAGGGGGCGTAGCTGGCTGGATAACTTAGCAGGTCTCAGATAACGTCTGAAATGGACGCGGATTTGGCGCCGGCACGAACTGGCAGGACGCGCACAACGTTCTCGGAATCATAGTCGATTAACTTCAGCCAGTCTTCGACGATGTCGGTTGGCGGAAAAATATCATTGTTTGCGTACTCGGTCGCGAGCGCCACGAGCATGTCGGACTCACTGATGCCTTCCTCTTGCGAGGAGCCGATGGCGCGTTTGATGGTTAGTTCTTTCGCTCGTTCGACGATCGAGGCGATGATGGCACCGCTGACCAGGTCGCCCCGGTAGAGAACGTCCTTTTTACCGCTCCGAAGCGTTACTTCGAGGAATTTGTTGTCCTCACGGCGGTTGAATTGCGTGTCAACGGTTTTATCGACCAACTGCTGAATCGCCGCCGACACATCGCCGCTCTTGGCGACGAGCGCAGGGTCGTACGGAAGATCTTCCGTGAGGTAGATCTTGTAGATTTCGCGGGCCGATTCCCGATCCGGCCGGTTCACCTTGATCTTACGGTCGATGCGTCCCGGTCGCAGGATAGCCGGGTCGATCAGGTCGGCCCGGTTCGAGGCCAGGATAATCACGATTTCATTGAGCGACTCGATGCCGTCCATCTCGGTGCAGAACATCGGCACCAGCGTGGAAAGAATGTTGGAATGGCGTCCGGCGCGGCGCGTGCCCAGGATGCTCTCGGCCTCATCAATGAAGATAAAGGGCAGATAACCCTGTTTGCGCTTCTCACGCGCCGTCGCAAAGATCTCGCGAACCATCCGCTCCGACTCGCCGACCCACATGTTCAGGATTTCGGGCCCCTTAATGTGCATGAAGAACTGCTGCATGTTCTCGCCGGTTTTTTCGGTGAGTTGGCGCGTCAGGTTGTACGCCGTCGCCTTACCAATCAGGGTCTTGCCGCACCCCGGCGGCCCATAAAGCAGGAAGCCTTTCGGGGTCTGATGGTGGAACCGGGCAAACAGGTCAGCATGCAACAGGGGAAGTTCGATCGCATCCTTGATGGCCGTGAGCGCCGGTTCCTGGCCGCCCACTTTCGTCCAGGGGATCTCGGGTACCGATTCGAGGTAATAATCCTGCGTTTGCGACTGGCTCAAGACCTCGATGGCCACGCGGTAATTCGTGTCTACGCGCACCTCGTCGCCAACTTTGAGATTGGCCTTGAGCAGGTCCTGGGCACGCTGCAGCACAACCGACTGAACGCCGTGCTCGGTGCCCACCCGAAGGCGGTCGCCGCTCAGGATCTCGGTAATTTTTGTTACGGGCCCGCTGAGATCATAGCCCAGATCCCCGACGATCACGTACGCCTCGTTCACGAGTACCCGGGTGCCCTTTTTCAATTTGGCAAGATTGATCCGCGGATCAGCGTTGCAATAATAATCGGAGCCGCCCACGACAATCTGGGCAGTCTCCTTATTAGGGCTGCCGAGGTACGTACCAATACGATTCGCGGGTGAGGTCACCTTTTTGATCACCTCATCGAGCTTTTCGATCGTCTGCCGGGCCTCAGCGATCATCTCTTCCTGCTCAGCCACGCCGGACCGGAGGTCGATCAGTTCACTTCGGATGGGGTTACCCGGAGGAAGGCTCGCAATGAGCCTTTCGATCATGTTAAGCGGTGATGCGGGATCGGAACCAAACCCACCAAAGCCTAGCGCGCTGTCGTCATTCATGTCGTACTTCTTAGTCACTCCGCTCCTCGAGTATAATCGGATTCGATTCGTCTAGCAAACCTTCGGCGTTTGGGGGAGCTATTTCTGTCACACGGACGGCACAACGACAGAGTTCACACGGCGAACACGGCGAGCCACGGCGACCACGGCGGGAAGAGGGGGAAAGAGTTCGGCGTTCGGGGCTCGGAGTTCGGAGGCGTCGTAGAACCGGGTCCGATCTTCCCCGAAGGTCGCGCTCACCCGGCGGAAA